>JALTUB010000137.1 GCA_027047745.1 Sulfurimonas sp. | reverse complement strand
CTGTTTTCGGCCCTGTTTTTGTGATAGTTATATCTGTACCTTGTGTGGTTGTGGAAACACTATCATTATTATCAGGAAGAAGTCTAATCAACTCAGGAGTATCATTTGTAACATTTGCTTCATTTGTTAAAATTTGAGCATTTGTATTTGGAGCAGCAACATTAACTGTTATAGGACTTGCACTATTTCCAGGAGCTATATCTCCAGTATAAGAACAAGTCACTATATGTGAACTCTCTCTACATCTCCAGTCAGTTCCGGTTGCACTTGTAAAGTTTACATCAGCAGGCAAAGTGTCTTTTACGATAATATTTGTAGCAACTGTACTTGGCTTATCGTGTTCTAAATTGCCTGTCTTTGGCCAGTTTTTTACAGATAGAGTATAGCCAAAAGGTTTGTTGGCTCCCACTCGTGCAGTCGAGACCGTCTTTTTGATGGACATATTGGCACCACGAACTAGTGTATTTGTTTTTAGGTATCCACCTGCTGGTGCATTATTGTTAAGGTTCTGATCACTTAAAGATGTTTGGGCTTTATATTTATTTACTATAAAGTTATCGTTTTCATCATTAATATTAAAATGCGCCGCATCTATAGCATTTGCACTAATCGTTGCTACTTTTATCCACCCATCGCTTCTTTTTAGAGGTACTGTTGTGCCATTGTTCATGGTGCATGTCAGAGTATTTCCAGGATTTGTTGGAGCATTACAGCTAAATCTTGGATCTGCTGTGACAGTAAGTGTGCCTGTTAGATTTGATGGGATGATATCTGTAAAGTTTACATCTGTTATATTTATATCTACTGTTGAAGCATTTTCAACCTGCAAAGTGTAGGTTATGTTGCCATCTATCGAGATGTAATTTTCATTTGCTCCATAATTGGTGCCATTTATCAACTTTCTAGCTTTTAAATCAACATCAATCACTTCTGTGGTTGCTTTGTAACTGTTGTTTGTTATGTTTGATTCAGAGGTATTAGTATTTGTCACTACTGTATTGTTTATCCAGTAGTGAGCTGGGCCAGCTTTTACCTGAAAGCTTGCTATGTTACTATTGTATCCATTTGGTATGCTAAGATTTGAATCATTTGTGTAGCAGTGTAAATTTTGTCCACTAAGAGAGCAAGTCCAGTTGCTATCTAGCGTACTTAGCGAGTTAGAAACATAGGTTGTGCCACCATTTGTTGGGATAGTATCATTTATCTCTGCTCCATACGCTGTTGATGTTCCTATATTTTTAAGAGAGATAATATAGGTAAAAGTAGAATTTCCAGCAACTTTTGCAGGAGCTGATTTGTGAGGAATTAGATCTGCACCTTGAACTAGTAAATCAGCAGATGCATTGTTGTCCGCAGTATTTTTTTCCAATGTACTTGAACTTGTGGTTGCTGTATTTAAATATGTTCCGTTTGTATTTGGAGCTTTTGCTGTAATGGTAAAAGTTTTACTTTGATTTTGAGCCAAATCTCCTAATGTACAGTGTATTGTTTGCCCTGACACACTATTGGCGCCATTGTCACACCCCGAAGTTGATATATTTGTGAAGCCATTTGGTAAAGTATCGTTTACATAGGTGTTGAGTGCGTCAGCCAAGCCGTTGTTTGTAACAGCGATTGTATATGTTACACTTTGACCAAGTTTTGCAGGATTTGGTGAAACTGTTTTTGATATATTTAAATCAGCTCCTCTTATAGTAACAGGAGTAACTATGGTATTGTTTGTAGTGCCTCTTTCTGCTGTATTGGTTGTAATGACTGCTTGATTATCTCTATGGTTATCTATGGCACTCAAAACATTTGGAGCTTGTGCTGTTATAGTTATATGACTGGTCGTTTGACCGTATT
>JALTUB010000136.1 GCA_027047745.1 Sulfurimonas sp. | reverse complement strand
AAGGATGATTAATTTTGAACTTAATACCAGATAACGCACAAGAGATAAACTTAGAAGGCTCAACTGTCCCTTTTTATAAATACAGTATTGATAATAGTGACTACATACAGTTTGATAGTAGTAAATGTGGACATCCTGAACCTATGGTAAATGCTATGGTTGGATTACAAAACTTACAAGATAAGCAAAAATTAGTGATGATAAATTCTAAAGCACCAATGGGATTATTTCCAAAAGTTGAAAATGAATTTAGTTGGGAAGTTGAAGAGATAGACGATATATTTAAGATAACTTTTTCTAAGAAGAGCGATAGTGTAAGTGATACAGATTTTGACGATAGAGCTTGTGAAGGGTAAAAGTTTTTAACTTTTACCACCATTTATTATGGCTGTTTCAACAGATTTCGCACCACCATTTAAACTAATAGCACCCTATTTTATAGTAGGTATAATATTTTTTGTATCTAGTATAGTTTTATTGTTTGGATTTGATATATCAAATCTTGATACAAATAGCACTTTAACACTCTCATGGGTGCATATATTTTTACTTGGCTTTGTCATGATGGTGATATTTGGAGCGATGGCTCAACTTGTCCCAGTAGTGCTTGAAGTTGGACATTTCGCAGTAGAGTTATATTATGTGATTTATCCACTTTTAACTATTGGTGCTTTGATGATGGGCTTTGGTTTTTATACATCTGCAGCCTTGTTACCTTATGGTGGAGTGATAGTCCTCGTAGCACTTTTAATCTTTGTACTTGAAACATTTTTAACAATCATAAAACAAAAAAAACTCAACCTTGTCATGAAGAGTATTGTGTTATCAAACAGTTTTTTATTTTTCGGTTTAATCTTTGGTATCTTGATGGCACTTGGTTTTGCTGGAACTATAGAGATAGATATAAATAACTTTTTAAAAGCACATATTTATATGGTACTTGCAGGATATGTCGGTGTGACTATCATGGGTATGAGTTTGGTACTGCTTCCAATGTTTTGGCTTTCACACAGTTTTAGTTGGAAACCAGTTGAGTATGCACTTTATACCATTACCACATCAGTATTTATGGTAATGTTTAGTGCATTGTTTAAAAACTCACTTTTAGAATATAGTGGATATACTTTAACGATTTTTGCATTTATGTTGTACTTTTATCAGATATGGCTTATCTACAAAACTAGAGTTAGACTAGACCATGATATATACCTTCACTCACTTCTGTTTGCATATAGCTCTTTATTGGGTGGATTGATTTTAGGGATAGTTTATCTACTATATCCTTCAAACACTGTTTTATTGACTTTTGGTTGGCTCATGTTTGCAGGGTTTATAACATTTATGATAAATGGTCATCTATATAAAATCGTACCATTTTTAGTATGGTATCAAAGATTTTCGCCACTTATCGGAAAACAAAAAGTTCCAATGTTGGCAGATATGGTACCAAAACAGAGTGCAAAAATCCAATTTCTATTTAGTAGTAGTGGCGTGATTATCATAGCTATTGGTTTACTGATTGGAAACAATGAGGTTTTTAAATCAGGAGTAAGTTTTTTATTTATGGGCAGTGTTTTTATGCTAAAAGATTTACTTTATATGATAAATTTTAAATAAGGAAATGAGATGGAAATACCTGTAACAAAAGAAGAACTTTATAAAGCAGTTTCAACTGTAAATGACCCAGAGGTTGGATTTAATCTTGTAGAGATGGGATTGATTTATGATGCAAAGTGTGATGAAAATGCGAATGCAAAGATAACAATGACTCTATCAACTAGAGCTTGTCCTCTTCATCAAATGATTACTCAATGGGTTGAAGAAGCAGTTTTAAGAGAGATAGATAGAGTTGAAAATGTTGAGGTGGAAGTTGTTTGGGAACCAGTTTGGAATATCTCTATGGCAACGGATGAAGTAAAGAAAAAGTTAAGTGGAAATTAGGATAAGATATGAAATACCCAGAATTTTTTGATAAAGTTCCAGCTATAAGATTACAAGATGATTTAAGTGATTTTCTTGGAACTTTTGAAGATGGAATTGTAGAGTTTAATTATGTAGATGTAGTAAAAAGTGCAGGGCATAGCTGTCCAACAGTGGCAGGTGCATACCTTTGTGCCTTAGAAGGTCTAAAAGCTTTATATAAAGATGAGATACCAAAAAGAGGTGAAATCTTCGTATCATTTAAAGAAGATGCTAACGAGGGAGTTGCAGGGGTAATTGCAAATGTATTTACACAGATAACAGGGGCAACCACTACCAAAGGTTTTAAAGGCATAGGTGGAAACTTTGTGCGACATGACCTCATGAAGTTTCATGATGATATTGAGTCAAGTGTTAAACTACAAAGATTGGACAACAAAAGTAGTGTTGAAGTAACTTACAATCCAAACTCTATACCAGTAAATCCACAACAAATGCAACTTATGCAGAAAATCCTTTCATCAACAGCCACAGAGGAAGATAAGCTCTTGTTTAAAAAGATTTGGCAAGAGAGAGTAGAAAATATTTTATCTCATATTGATGAGAGTATTACGATAAATATTCATAAATAAGATAGTATCAAAAAAAATTATAGTAGAATAAACTTTTAGTTTATGAGGTTGATATGAAATTTGTTTTGTTGTTCTTAGTATTGTTCTTTTTTTCTGGATGTGATTTGTTTCAAACTCAGGCTGAAAAGGAGCAGAAAAATAAACATGAAAAGATTGCTTTTGAGAAAAAAGTAAGAGAAACAAAAGATATACAACTTGCTATGATAGAGTCAAAAAAAGAGTTGGCTAAGATACAAAAAGATGTAGAGATTGAAAAGCTTAGACTAAAGTCTAAGTTGGACAAACAGAAGATTTTACTAGAAAAAGAAAAGTCAAAAGTGCTTTTTGACCAAGAGTTAAAACGATACATGATGTTGATATTTGCTCTTGTTGTTTTAGTAAGTATGTTTTTGATATTTTACTACTTTAAAAAAAGACATGATGACAAACTAACAGCATATAATGACAATCTAAAAAAATATTTTTATCATAAAGAGAATGAGGCACGAGTTAAAATAGCACAAGAGCTACTAAAAACAATTGCATCAGGTAACTTGGATAAAAATCAAGAAAACCAACTTATAAGTGCGTTTAAAGGTGAGGCTGAAAGTTACAATAAAAATCAGATAGAAAATCAAGAGATTGATTTATTAAAGGGGTAATTATGGAAGAAAAAAGTTTTGTAGATATGTTTAAAGAGGGTCTTAAAAAAGAAGTTAAAGATAAAGAACCTGAGATTAAAGAAAAAAGTATTGTCAATATAATCAAAGATGGTATGAAAAGAGATGCTAAAAATAGGGTTAAAGACAGTGTTATAAAAGATTCTCATGCAAGTGATGATTCTCATGTATTTGACAGGATGGCTGATATAATGTATGGCATGACAACAAAAATGCCTTTAGTCGGGAAATATGCTAAACCACCTCTTGATGATATAAACGCACTTAAAAATACAAAACTCTTCACAAGTAAGGTTTTTAAACCAATCTTTCCATTTTTTAAAGTGGATAAAAAATATACTAAGTTTTTTGTAGATGAAGCACCAAAGGATGATGATTAATCATCCCAGCTTTTTACATCCCCAAATAAGGTTTTAAAACCTCAGGAATATCTATGCTTCCATCTTCATTTTGATAGTTTTCCATGATGGCGACAAGTGTTCTTCCAACTGCAAGAGAACTACCATTTAAAGTATTTACTAGCTCGTTTTTCTTTCCATTTTTATAACGGATTTTTGCTCGTCTTGCTTGGAACTCTCTTGTGTTTGAGATAGAAGAGATTTCTCGGTATGTGTTTTGACCTGGCAACCATACTTCTATGTCAGTAGTGTGAGCAGCCCCAAAACCTAAGTCGCCAGTACATAGGTTTACAAGTTTATGTGGTAGTTCTAGTGCAGTTAAAATATCTGAAGCACAGTTTACCATCTGCTCAAACATTATCTCGCTTGTGTCTGGTGTAGTTATGGCTACAAGTTCTACTTTATGGAACTGATGTTGCCTTATCATGCCTCTTGTATCTCTTCCTGCTGCTCCTGCTTCTTTTCTAAAACAAGATGTATAAGCAGTCATCCTTTTTGGAAGTTCATCTGCAGATAAGATTTCATCTTGGTAAAGGTTTGTTACTGGAACTTCTGCAGTTGGTATAAGAAACAGCTCTTGCTCATCTATCTTGTAGAGGTCATCTTCAAACTTTGGAAGTTGTCCTGTTCCCTCTAGTGCTGCTCTGTTTACAAGTGCAGGAACGCTCACTTCTTGGAAACCTCTCTCACGGTTAAAATCAAGCATGAAGTTGATAAGAGCTCTTTCAAGTCTAGCCCCCATACCAAAACTTACAGAAAATCTTGAGGTAGCAAGTTTTACACCACGCTCAAAGTCTATCCAGCCATTTTCTTCTGCTAGTTCCCAATGCTCTTTTGGTTTAAAATCAAACTCTTTTGGAGTAAGAACTTTTTTTAGCTCTACATTGTCGTTCTCATCTTTACCATCAGGAACTTCATCATCTGGGATATTTGGTACTGCCATAGCTATTTTTTCAAGCTCTTCTTGTGCTTCTCTTTGAACTTCTATAGCCTCTGCAACTTTAATCTTGTTTGCATCAACACGAGCTTTTAGTTCAGATATATCTTTACCTTCTCGTTTATAAACACCAAACTCTTTACTCATAGCGTTTTGTGCTGCTTGAAGAGTTTCAAACCCTGCTTTTGCTACTTTAAGTTCTTCAAATTTTTCTTTTAAAGTTGTTAAAAGTGTAGCATCTACACCCTTACGCATAAGTTTTGCACTTACACTTTCAAAATCTTTTTGTAATAGTTTTAAATCAATCATTGTTTTCCTCTATTTTATATTAAAATATCTTTCGCTACTTGAAATTGGTTTGCCGTCATGAGATGAATCTTTGGATGAAGTTGTTTTAACTCTTCAAATAGATTTTTACTTAACTCAAACCCAACTTTATACTCTTCTTCTTCACCTTTTTCATGTGCAATTCTTAACTCTTCTATCCAAGAAGCAGGAACATTTATACCTGGAACATGAGCCGATAAAAACTGTGCAGTTCTTAGTTTTGTGATAGGAAATACACCAAAAATCAACTCACCTTTTTTCTTATCTGGGCAACATTCACGATTTGCATTTTCTTTCATCTCTAGTAGTAATTTTGCGTTTTCTAGGTCATATACAGGTTGTGTTATTATGCCTATCGCTCCATGCTTTATCTTCTTTTGTATCTTTTTTTGAAGAGTTTTTGGGTTTTTAGCATAAGAATTTACAACAGCAAAAGAGTGGATATGCTCAGGTTGGTGCGTTAAAGGTTTTCCTGCAAAGTCCATCCCCGAGTTAAACGCAGAGATAATATCTAACAAGAGTGAACTATCTGCTTCAAATACACCCTTTGCATGAGGTTGGTCGCTGATAGTGGCAGGGTCACCAGTAAGTGCTAAAATGGCTCTTACATCGACTTCATTTGCACCTAACAAGTCTGATTGAAGTGCTATCTTATTTCTATCTCTCATGCTCATGGTTGCTATGACTGGCTTGTTAAATCTATCTTGAAGCATTTTAGCTGCAAAAAGAGCATTGTATTTTAGTTTTGCTAATGGGTTGTCAGTTGTAGAAAATCCATCTACCAAGTCTGCAAGACCAAGAGCTTCTATCTTATCTATGATGGGAGAAAACTTTGCAGAGTGTGCTGGTGTTGTCTCCAGAGTTATAAAAGTGTCATTATTTAACTTATTTATGAGTTTATCAAACAAAAAAAATCCTAATTGGCTATAATTGCAACATTATAACAAAAGAGAGTAATTTATATGTTGAAATTAGCAGTTTTTGACTTCGATTCTACATTGATGGATGGAGAAACGATAGATTTTTTTGCAGAAGAACTTGGTATCGGTGAAGAAGTGGCTAGGATTACAGAAGAAGCTATGAGTGGAAGACTTGATTTTTTTGAGTCATTGCAACAAAGAGTAGGGCTTTTAAAAGGTCTTGATTTTTCTGTAGTTGAGAAGATAAGTCAAAGTTTACCATATATGAATGGAGCAAAAGAGACTATATCCGAGCTTAAAAAACGAGGTATAAAAGTTGTCTGTTTTAGTGGTGGTTTTAGAACAGCTACGGGTTATGCAAAAGATATTTTAGGATACGATGCAGACTTTTCAAATGTGCTTCATGAAAAAGATGGAAAGCTAACAGGTTTAGTCGGTGGGGATATGATGTTTTCACACTCAAAAGGCGATATGCTAGTGCGTTTACAGAGTATTTTAGGTGTAAGCCAAGAAGAGACTTTAGTTTGTGGAGATGGAGCAAATGACTTAAGTATGTTTGCTCATGCAGGGACAAGAGTTGCATTTTGTGCTAGAGAAATTTTAGAAAAAGAGGCAAATATCGTTATAAAAACGAAAGATTTGACACAAATATTGGAGAAGATAT
>JALTUB010000135.1 GCA_027047745.1 Sulfurimonas sp. | reverse complement strand
CTGTGTGACTCGAACACACGACCACTCCGTTATGAGCGGAGGGCTCTAACCAACTGAGCTAAAGACCCACTGTTTCTTTGTAGGTCGAAATTATACAGAGCTAGAGCTTAGAACTTCCTTTATGCTTGAGTATTTATCATCCAAATTGAGAAAATATTTAAATATCCCCAAAAAGAGTATAAAGATGTTTCGGTTATACCGTTTTCTTTTAACTCCTTGATGAGTGGTTTATAAAGCTCTAGCCATGTTTGTCTTGCTTGTGGTGTGATTCTAAAAGGAGCATGGCGTCCTACCATTTGAGGTGCACCTCTGTTTGTGTTAAAATATTTAGGTCCTCCACAAATCTGTATAAAAAAATCTGCTGAGTTTACTTTTGCTTGTGCAAATTCTGCATCATCTTGTGGAAATATATTATAAATTGAACTCGTTCTTATGGAGTCATAATGTTTTGAGATAAGTTCTCTAAGTCCTTCCTCTCCTATCTCTAACAAAAACTCTGGTATTGGTTTTGTAACTGGAGGTCTTACTCCAAACTGTGCTTGTGATATTTCTAAATTCATATTTATTTTTCCTTTGTTAAATTTGTTTTGGTGCTTTAATCTTATAAATAACTGAGTAAAGTAGTGGTACATATATAAGATTTAACACTGTAGCCCATGCTATTCCAAAGCCTAAAGAGACTGCCATTGGTTGAAGTATCTTTGCTTGTCCTGATGCAAAAAATATCAGAGTAATCAAACCTAAAACAGTTGTTAAAGAGGTAAGCAAGATAGGTCTAAGTCGTGTTTTAGCATTTCTCATCAGCTCTTCTGTATCTTTAGAATTTTTGATAAAATCAACCATAATCAAGCCATCATTAACAACAACACCAGCAAGACCTACGACACCTATGAGTCCTGGCATTGTGATATTTAAGTTCATCAACCAATGTCCAACATAAACACCAAGTAACACAAGAGGGATTGTACTGATAACTATTAAAGATTTTTTGATAGAATCAAAGAGCCAGACCAATGTTATAAAGATTAAAAACAGTGCGATTAAAGCAGACTGCATCATCTCTCGTTGGTTTTTATTGTTCTCTTTCTCTTCACCTTTTATCTCGATTTTGTAGCCATTTTTTCTTAAAGACTCTAAAGTTGGTTTGATAATCTTCATGACTTCTGAAGATGTTATTTTTGTTTTATCTAAAGCTGCATATACACTTCTTATGCGTACTCCATCCTCTTTTTTAAGAGTGACAAAACTCTGAACATATACAAAGTCACAAATATCTTTTAAAGATACAAACTTATTTTCTGAAGGTACTTTTATCTGAATGCTATTTAAAGAGTTTATATCTTTATTTACCTTACTTTGAAGCTTGATTCTAATAAGACCACTAGAGTTAAAAAGTTTTCCATATTCACCTTTTAGATAATACGCTCTTAGTTCATTAGAGACTGTCTCTTCATTAAATCCTAACTCTTGTCCATATTGGTTTACTCTTAGTTTTAACTCTTTTTCTCCTATATCTGCATCATCAGAGATATTAAAAACTCCATCTATAGAAGCTAGTTTATCTTTTAATATTTTTAGAGCAGTTAGTATGTTTTGATTGCCTTTTGGACTTAAACTAATCTCAATATCATTTGCTATAACTCCAGCTCCAGGCACTTTTGTAACCAACTCTTCATACACTAACTTACCATTTTCTTTTAAAGTTTTTTCAGGTTTTAGAAGTTTTTTTATACTTTTAGCTATATCTTTTGCATCTCTAGTTCTGATTTGAACATTTGGGTCATACTCTATAGATAGATAAGGGCTGATATACTTATCAAAGAAATTTACAGGCGCTCTCTCATGCAAATCTATAAAAATGTGAAACATATTTTCACCAAGTTCTGCTCTGTTTTTTGCATCCATTTTAAAACCTATAACGGATGTTATAGAGGACACATCTTTTTTATCTACATTTTTTAGTATCTTTTTTTCTAACTTTGTAACAATTTTTTCTGTATCTCTTAAATCATTATTAATATTTACTTTTCCATAAACATATATTTGAGTATTATCAAAATCTGGAAATAGTTGAAACTTAGAGTTTTTAACCATAACAAAAGTCAGAGATATGATACTCACTACGATAACTATAAGGGATGTATATTTTCTTCTAAAAACAAAATGCAGAACTTTATTGTATTTGTCATGCATTGTACTCCATACTCTTTTTGTAAAACTCCCCTCTTGTGAAACTTTCAAGAAATCATGTGCATGTAGAGGTAAAAAGTAAAATGCTTCAAACAAAGAAGATAGAAGTAAAACAGTTATCATGATAGGAATTATTCTGATAAACATTCCCATATTTCCTGTCATAAGTAGCATAGGTAAAAAAGCAAAGATAGTTGTTAAAGTAGATGCTACGACAGCAGGAAACATCTCTACAGCACCAACAACAACAGCCTCCCGTCGCTCCATACCTTCTTCTAAGTGTCTGTAAATATTTTCTGCAACAACTATAGCCTCATCAACCAGCATTCCAAGAGCTATTAAAGCCCCCAAAAGTGAAAGCATATTTAGACTGTTACCAAGTATCTCAGTAGCTATGAGACCTATCATAAAACTAACTGGTATGCCAAGAGCAACAACAAAAGCTATACCCTTATTTATAAAAACAAGCATAGCCAAAAAGACAAGCATAAGACCAAAAACAATATTTGAAAAAACTACATTTAAACGGTTTTTAATCCATATAGAAGTATCTGTGTAGATGTTATATTTCAGTTTAGGATGTATCTTTTCTTGTTTTTTTAAGAGTTTTCGTATCTTTTTGACTAACTCTATCGCATTTCCATCTTTACTTTTTGCAACATTTATAGATACATTTCTAACACCATTATAGTGAGATAGTTCTGCTTCATCACCTAGCTTAAATGAGACATCTGCTATGTCACCTATTCGCAGTTTTAAACCACCCACACCTATAATAGTATTTTCTATATCTTTTTTGTTTTTTTCTCCGTTATAAGTAGAGATATATAGATGATGCGATTTTTGTTTTATTGTACCTATGGGAAAGATAGAACTTATATTTCTAATAGCAGAGATAACAAGTGCAGGATTTAATCCATACGCCTTTATCTTTTCGTTGTTTAGCGTAACTTCTAACTCTTCATCAGCATCACCCCGAACAGTTATTTCGCCCAAGTCTTTAAATTGTGCAAGCTTACTTTTAAGCTCATCTGCTTTATTTAGAAGTTCAGCTTTACTAACATCGCCAGAAAGGGCTATTAGAACCAAAGGAAAAGTATGCACTCTTATCTTTGCGATAGGTTCTGCCATATCAGAAGGAAGGTCTTTTTTTACATTTGCGATAGCATCTTTTACATCATTTAAGACGCTAATATTGTCTGAACCTGATTTAATATCTGCATATATATTGAAAGAACCATTTTTAATATTTGTTTTTATCTCTTCTAGCTCATCGATATTTTCTAAGTCATCTTCAATAGTTTTTACAACCATCTTATCAAGTACATCAGCAGAAGTACCAGCATATCCACCTATGATTGAAATTCTATCCAAGTTCATGGGTGGAAATATCTCTTTTGGTATGTTGATGTAAGCAAAAATAGAAAGCATCATGATAAACACAAGTAAAATATGGTTTAGCAGTGGTTTATTTATTGAAAACTCTATAAACTTTCTAATCATTAATAATTATCCTAAAAAAGTGTATCTAATATTTGGTTTTTAAACTTTATTGATTCTACAGAAGCACTTATAATCTTATTTTCTTCTTTAAGCGTATCATACTCAACTTTTAGTTTATAAATCTCTCTACTTTTAAAGTAAATTTGCTGTTGAATGTAAATTTTAGGAAATGCAAACATTAAAGCGAAGATTAGAGTTCCCATGATAAAAGAGTAGTATCCAAAATCTAACTTTTTCTTAGGTGATATAACTGTCTCTAGTTCATCTAGTAGCTCATTTTTATCACTCATGGGGTATACATCTGAAACAGTCTCATCTTGGCACTTCTACTTCTTGCGTTCTCTTTAAGTTCATCTTTTTTAGCCATTATAGGCTTTTTTGTAACTATTTTTCCTAAGTTGTGATTGTTCCCACATGTACATCTCATCGCTTCTGTTGGGCAAATACAAGATTTACTCCATTTTGAAAAAGCTTTTTTTACTATACGGTCTTCAAGAGAATGAAAAGAGATGATAGCAATTTTTGCCTTAGGCAACCTAGAATCTTCAATCTCTTGAAGTAATCTTTTAAGTTCGCCTAGTTCATCATTTACTTCTATGCGTATTGCCTGCATTAAAAGTGTAGCTGGATGAATTTTTTTACCTCTAGGCATATCATTTTTAAGTTTATCACTTAACTCTTTGGCAGAGGAAAAAGGTCGATTTTTTACTATCTCAGAAGCAATCTTTTTATAATTTCTCAGTTCACCATACTCTAAAAGTATCTGTTCTAACTTTTTTAAAGAGTATTCATTTACAACTTTTGAAGCAATTAAAGGAGCATCTCTATCCATTCTCATATCGAGATTTTCACTCTCGTATGAAAAACCTCTATCCTTTTGGTCAAGTTGCAAAGAAGAGACACCTATATCTGCTAAAACACCTTTAATATCATCTGCATTTATCTCTTTAAGTATCTCTTTCATGACAACAGAAAAGCGTCCCTTTTTTATGCTTATCCTATCTCCATATTTTTCCAATCTTTTAGTTGAAAAATCAATAGCAGTTTGATCTTGGTCAATCCCAATAACTTTAATCTCTTTATTGGCTTCAAGAATCATAGAAGTATGTCCACCATATCCCATAGTACAATCAATGACAATCCCACTATCAATATCTTTAAATGCCTCAATCACTTCACGATATAAAACAGGAATATGGGGTGTTTCTTGCACAAAGAACCTTCTATAGTTAAATTTAAAGGAATTATACATAAATTTTGTAAAATTTAATTATCTTATTGGTATCATAAGGAAAAATTTTAGGATTGATATATGTTTGAAGAGTATAGTAGTGAGATTATTGCCTTTGTTGCCATCATAATATTATTTGCAATATATGAAATTATAAAATTTAAAAACGCATCAGAAACTAAAAAGAAAAAAACATTAAAAAAAGTTTCAATATTAATACCAGATGAATATGATGATAACAATGGTGCTTTTCATGATGTGATACATAATGAAGTGAAAGAAAAATTAAAAAAGCAAAGAGAAACTGAAGAATTTTTGGTAGAAACAGAGCCAGGACAAGAAGTAGAAGAAGAGACTACTGAGTATTCTACAACTAGCCATTTTATAGAAAGAAGAAGTGTACCTCCACATGGAAAAATAACAAAAGACGATTTTAAAGAGTTTTCAGGACAGAGAATACTTATAGCTGAAGACAATATCATAAACCAAAAAGTAATGAAAGGCTTACTTGCAGATAGTGGGATAGAAATAGTAATAGCAAATGATGGGCAAGAAGCTTTGAATATTTTAGAAGAAGATATAAACTTTTTGATGATATTGATGGATGCACATATGCCAAAAGTAGATGGCTTTGAAGCAACTAGAACAATAAGACAAAATCCAAAATATGACAAAATCTTGGTAGTAGCCCTAAGTGGTGATATAGCTACAGATGATATAAAAAAGATGAAAGAAGCAGGTATGAGTGAGCATCTTGAAAAGCCATTAAAGATAGATAAATTTTATGATATTTTATATGCGTATAGTGGTAAATCTTCTGCCGTTAATGATACTTCAATAACAGAACCCTTTGATACAACTGCAGGACTAGAAATATGTGGTGGTGATAGAGATTTTTATGGTGAGATACTTAATGAGTTTCTTAGTATGTATCAAAATTCTGCACATGAGCTAAGTGGTTTCCTACATACTGAAAGTTTTAAAGAAGCTGATAAGCTATTACTCGACATCATAGGTGTTAGTGCAAATATAGGTGCTAAACCTTTAAATCAAACTGCTTCATCTATCAAAACTGCCATCTTAAATAAAAACAAAGAAGAGTATTCAGAACTCATTACACTCTACAAAAAACAGCTTGATAATTTAATTTCAGACATAAAAAATTATCTTAAAAATCACTAAAATAAAAGATTACTTATGGCATTAATAGACCTACAAAAAATCTCTAAGCATTATTCTGCACAAAAAATTCTTACTGAAGTTGACTTTCATGTTGATGAGGGTGAGAGGATTGTTATCATTGGTAAAAATGGTAGTGGTAAATCTACACTTATGAAGATAGTCAATGGGTCAATAGAGCATGATGGAGGGCATAGAGTTACTCAGCGTGATTTAGAAATAAAAATGCTTGACCAATCTCCTCACTTTAACGATGGGGATAGTGTAAAACAAGCTGTTGAAGCAGGTTTAAAAGAGTTAAACGAAGCAAAAGAGAAGTATAATGAACTTTCACTAAAATTATCTTCTGATTTTGAAAATAAAAC
>JALTUB010000134.1 GCA_027047745.1 Sulfurimonas sp. | reverse complement strand
TAACAAAGAAGTTTCCTAATTTAAAAAAGATAGTTGTTGGTTATGATTTTCATTTTGGAAAAGATAGAAAATACTCTATCAAAGATTTAAAAGAGATGTGTGCTGGTGAAGTTGTTGTTGTAGATGAAGTGAAACATCTCGATGATTCTATCCACTCGCATAAAATTCGTGCAAAACTTAAGATAGGTGACATAAAAGGTGCAAATGATTTTTTAGGGCATAATTACACTATTAGAGGGGAGCATATAAAAGGGCAGGGACTTGGGGCAAAAGAGCTGGTTGCAACTATAAATATCAAGTCAAGTGGTTTTTTACTTCCCAAAGAGGGTGTATATGCTACACTTACTCGTATCGATGATGAAGAACATCTGCATCCATCCGTTTCATTTATAGGTCATAGGGTATCTACTGATGGAAGTTTTGCCATAGAAACACATATACTTGATGGTGAAGTTCTATGTACATCAAAAGCAAGTATAAGTTTTGTATCTTTCATAAGAAATAACGAAAAATTCGATACACTAGAAGAGTTAAAGAACGCTATAAATGCAGATATAGCCAAAGCAAAAAAAGAACTAAAATTTTTACAATTATAAAGAAGAGAAATGTCAAGAATATACCTAGAAGAAAAAGAGCCTATACATTTTAAGTTTGAACAAAACAAGGATGATTTTATAGTTGATGAAGTTGGATTGGATTGGAAGGGTAATGGAAACTTTACTATCATCCATATAAAAAAAGTAGAGATGACTACATGGGACATGATAGCTGTCTTTGCTTCGTTTTTAAACATAAACGCAGAGAAGATAGGTTACGCTGGTCTTAAAGATAAACATGCAACAACTACGCAATATATCTCTATAGAGTCAAAGTTTGAAAAACTACTCAAAAAGTTTAAACATTCTCAGATAAAGATTTTATCAACAACAAGACATACGCACTCTATCCGTATGGGAGATTTGAAAGCAAATCATTTTACGATAAATCTTTTTGAAGTAAACCAAATCCAAGCAGGTCAAATAGAAAAATTAGCAAGAAAAAGTGAAAAGTTTGGACTTCCAAACTACTTTGGTTATCAGCGTTTTGGAAGAGATGGAGACTCTATAGAGCAAGCAAAAGAGATGATAGCAGGAGACTTGTATATCAACGATGCAAAACTTAAAAAGTTTCTTATCTCTATCTATCAAAGTGTTTTCTTTAATGACTGGCTTCATGAGAGAGTGCAGTTAAGTAGAGATAAAAATGATAGTAAGTTTATGCTTTTAGAAGGTGATATTTATACAACACAAGAGGGTAAAATATTTACACCTAAAAAGATACCTCAAAAAGATTTTGGGGAGCAGAAAGTTTTACCAACAGGGCTACTATGTGGACGAGATGTTTATCGTTCAAGAGGTGAAGCAGGAGAGATAGAAAAAAAGTATGATGATGGATTTTTATATGAAAAAGGTCTTAGAAGAGCGGCTATAATTTATCCAAAAGATATAGAGATAAACTATACAAATAATTTTGACATCATGAAAGTGTCTTTTACTTTACCAAAAGGTTCTTACGCAACTGTATTTTTAGAAAATATCGCATCTAAAGAGTTTAAAGCTAAAAAGATAAAAAAAACTTAAATATGCACAAACTCTTTCTTTGCTGTTACAACTTTTTTTAAATAATTACGAGTCTCAGTATATGGAAGATACTTACGCAATTTTATATATACATTATTTGGTGCTAAGGTATTGATCACTTTTTTTGCTTTACTTCTATCTTTGCTAAAGGTTTTTAAAACATTCCCGCTTCCAGTATTGTAAGCACTGATAACGCAATATTCACGAGATATAGGATTGTAAATACCTGCTAAGTATTTTTTACTTAGAATATTTAAGTAGGCTACACCAAGCTCAATATTGTTATTTGCATTAAAAAGATATGTTTTTGTTGGTGTGTGTTTTTTACCTTTTGTATATAGATATGCATCTCGTCCTGCAGTTGTTGGTATGATCTGCATAAGCCCATAAGCTCCTGAACCACTAACAGCAAATTGGTTAAAGTCACTCTCTGTTTTTATGATGGCATAAACCAGCGTTTCACTTACGCTATATTTTTTAGCATACTTTTTGACAAATGGTTTGAATTTTGCAATACGAATATCAACATGGTCATGAACCATTGGAAACTCTACATAACTCATTTTTACTCGTTTGCCATCTTTTTTTATAGTGGTGGTTTTATAGTTATGTTTGAGAAGAAAACCTGCATATCTGTTTGCACGCCATTGATAACGGATATCTTTACCCATGTCATCTTTTACCTCTCCATAAAGATAGGGTCTGCCACCAAGTTTTACATCATCTGTACCAAAGAGATCTACACCTCTTGGGTCATCAGGTAGTAGTAGCGTAGTAACTATACTCTTTTTCAAACTCTCTTTATTACCAATAGTTTCGACTCTTACTGTGCCTTTTGTAAAATTTACTAAAGCTCTACTTTTGTAGTTTTGTAGATATTTAACATACTCTTTTTTCTTAGGTACGACAACATTGTTCTTTCCCCATGATTTTGATATGTTTTTTTTAAAATTGACTAAAAAATTAATATCAGCTTGTAACTGTTTTGGATGTTGTATATAGTAGGTAGATTTTCTTTTAGCAAAATTTTCAAATAAAGCTGTCGGATTTTTAGATAAACTTGCTTCTATGATAGAGTTATAATCACTTGGTCCACAAGCAGTGAATGTGACTGCCAAAAATAAAATAATAAAATATCTTTTCATGAGCTAGAGGTTACCACTCCTCTTCATCTTCATTTATCTCTGAATCATCATAAGGATCCATATGTATGAGTATGTGCGTTTTTTTGTCTTTAAAATACTCTTTTATTTTTGCTTCAACTTTATCTGCGATGAGATGGGCATCATATAAGGATATGCTAACATTAAAAACAGCATGAACAGAGATAAAAATATGTGAACCTGATTCTCTAGTTTGTAGATAGTGGTGAGCTTGTATAATAGGTTCTGTTTCTATTATCTCTTTTATCTTTGTTATGTCTTCTTGAGGGAGTGCAGCATCAAGTAGCATTAAAATCCCCTCTTTGATGATAGGAATAGCAGAGTAAATCATATAAATCGCGATGCCAATACCTAAGATAGGGTCAATAAGTTGTTCACCAGTATAAGAGATAGCACCAAGAGCAAATAAAATAGCACCATTTGAGAAGAGGTCTGTTTTGTAGTGAAGTGCATCTGCTCTTATGACCATATTGTTTGTTTTTTTAGAGACATAATTTAAAAATGTAACTAAAAATCCAGTGATAACAAAAGAGGCTATCATAACTCCAATACTCTCGCCCATGTTGCTCATATCTCGTGGATATACTATCTTTGAGATAGCACCGTAGAGGATAAAAAGTGCAGATATAGATATGATTGTACCTTCCATAACTGCGGCAAGAGGTTCTATCTTACTTCTTCCAAAGTGAAAATTATCATCTGGATTTTTTTCAGCATTGTGAAGAGCAAAATAGTTGAAGAGTGAAACAATTAAGTCAAGCAGACTATCAATAGCTGAAGCTAAAACAGCGATAGAACCACTTAAAATACCAACTGTCATCTTTAAAATCACAAGTAGTGCCGCAACGCTTGTAGAAACGACAGTCGCTTTTTTTTCCAATCGCATATATTTACCTCTATTTTTAGATACAATTATACTTAAAAAAATATAGCATAGTGATTAAAATGAATTTAGAAAACTTACGAAAAGAACGACAAAAGTGGATGACTTGGAAAAATATAGCACCTCTTAGAGAAGCAATAGACAAACTTGAAGAAGTAAACGCGAAAGTTGAACTTGGTGATGTTGTTAAAATAACTGCCCAAGTTGATGAAAAAAAGGTATATGAGACTGCAAAACTTCTGATGCCTTGGAGAAAAGGACCATTTGAAGTAGGGGAAACTTATATAGATAGTGAGTGGCGAAGTAATGTTAAATATAATCTTTTAAGAAAGCATTTTAATTTAAAAGATAAACGAGTTGCCGATATAGGGTGTAACAATGGTTACTATCTTTTTCGTATGCAAGAAGATAATCCAAAGTTATTGGTTGGTTTTGACCCGTCACCTCTTTATAAAACACAGTTTGATTTTATAAATCATTTTGTAAAGAGTGAGATTGTTTATGAACTTCTTGGTGTTGAACATCTGCCGATTTATGATGAGAAGTTTGATACTATCTTTTGTCTTGGTGTTTTGTATCATAGAAGTGACCCCGTGGCTATGCTTAAGTCTCTGTTTAGGGGACTTGATAAAAAAGGTGAAGTTATACTTGATACTTTTTATATAGAAGGTGATAGTGAGATGTGTTTGTGTCCAGAGTCCTCTTACTCAAAGATACCAAATATATACTTTGTGCCTACGATCAAAGCTTTGAAAAATTGGTGTTTAAGAGCTGGGTTTTCAGAGTTTGAAGTGTTAGAGAGTTCAGTAACAGAATCAAATGAACAGAGAAAAACAGAGTGGATAGAGGGACAGTCTTTAGAAGATTTTTTAGACCCAAATGATAGTAGTAAAACAGTTGAGGGCTATCCAGCTCCAGCTAGAGTATATGTAAGAATGATAAAGGATAAATAGTGTCAGAAGAAGAAAACAGTGATGAAGAACTAGAACTTGATGATTATAGAAAAGAAGAAGAAAATAAAGTTTATATTAAAACACATGAAAGAATAAATCAAGAGTTAAACGGTGAAGTAATCAAAATGGAAGTTGGTTATGTTGAGGTAAGGCTTGTTACAACATCTGAAATGGTTGCTGATGATATTGGGCTTATTCATGGTGGTTTTATCTTTTCTTCTGCAGATTATGCAGCTATGCTTGCTGTAAATGAGAGAAATGTAGTTTTAGTGGGAAGTGATTGTCAGTTTTTGTCTCCTGTTAAATTTCATGACGAAGTAAATATTATAGCAAAAGTAAGGCATAAAGAGGGTCGTAAACGCAATGTTCATGTTGAAGCATTTGTTTTAGATATAAAAGTTTTTGAAGGTGAATTTAAAACCGTTATTACAGAAAAACATATCTTAAAACTCCATCTTCTTGATGAAGAAGATGAATAAACAGAAGTTAAGCTACTTTAGCTGTAAGTAAAAAAACTCCAAACTCTCTTTGTGGTTTTTTTATGGTGTTGATATTTTTAAATCTTATATCTTTAAATCCACACTTTTTTACTATATTACAAAGCTCTTTTTCATCAAATCCAAGATGAAATACGCCTGTGTTGTCTGAGTGAAATGAACCATCTTCAGTTTCTAAGTCTGCAATAGCGATAAATCCATCTTCTTTAAGAGTATTTTTTACAGTTGTGAAAAAATCTTCTAAGTTTTCTATGTGGTGAAGAGTCATAGATGAGACTAGACCATCAAACTTTTGTATCAATGGCTCTTTTATAATATCTTGTTTATAAGGTATTATATTTAACTCATTTGTATTTTTCTCTTTTAATTTTTCAAGCATTTTAGAAGATGTATCTACTCCGTGAACTTGTTTGACTGATGAAGCTATATCAAAACCTAACAGTCCAGTTCCTGTTCCAAAGTCTATAACTTCCATGTTTTTGTTTAGTTTTATCTCTTGTCTAATGGCATCTGCAATAATTTTTGCTCCATTAACTTGCACATTTCCTTTGTCCCAGCCCTCGGCTCTTTTGTCAAAATGACTCATAATGTTTCTATCCAATAATCAGAATTTTTTTGCTCTTGTTTTATAGTAGTTGTTCCACCATGCCCTGGGTAAACGGTTTTATCAAAAGTAAGTAGTTTAAACTTTTGTAATGACATCTTCATGTCTTGTGGTGAAGAGTAAGGAAAATCAGTCCTTCCTATACTTCGCTCAAAAATAAAATCACCACTAAACATAGAATCACCTATCTCAATAGTTGAACATCCAGGGCAATGTCCAGGAAAATGGCGAAACTTAACCTTGACTCCATCAAAATCAAGCTCTTCATCCCCAACAACTTCAACATCAGCAACAGAGGGAGGTAAGTCAGGCATCCACTCACTTGAAGTAAGTAAAAAAGCATCATCCTTTGGAGTATAGAGTTTTATACCCAAATCTTTTTGAAGCTCTGCATTTGACCAAACATGATCAAAATGCCCATGAGTATTCAATATGGCTACAGGATTTGTAATGTTTTCTTTTACCCACGCAGTAGCATCAACACCAGGGTCGATAATAAAATCTTTCCCATCAACTGTAGCAATGTAACAGTTTGTCTGATAAACACCCATAGGTTTTCGTTTGATTTGCATTATTATCTCTTTTTTAGAATGATTATAGCATTATGTCACTATGAAATTTTTTAAAGAACTTGAACGCATTTTAGAATCAAAAAATCCAAAAGAAAAAATCCAGAGATTTAATAACTTTTACATTTCGTTTAAAGAGAGTAATATTGACATGGAAAAAGTGCATGAGCCAAAAGAGTTTCATGAACCATCTTATGC
>JALTUB010000133.1 GCA_027047745.1 Sulfurimonas sp. | reverse complement strand
ACTTTGGAGCTTACTACTCAACTAAACCAGAAGAAGCAAACATATCTGACCTTATCAATACTATAGAGGCTTACAGATGTGATGGAAGTCCTATAAGTAGACTTAGAGAGTGGTTAAGTGAGCTTTATAAGAGTGATACTAATGCTAAAAATCTACTTCACCGTATCAACACTATAGTTCAAGAAAAAGATAATTGGAACTGCAAAATTATGGACAAGAATCTGAAGTTTTTTAATAAAAACCTCACAAACGACACACTCATCATAGAAAAAGATGGCTATATGAAAACCCCTATCTACGACATCCTCCAAATCCTCTCAGCAACAGGAGCAAACTAATGAAACTCAAATACGAACTCAAATTTTACGACTACTGGCACTTAGGGAGTGGACTCAGTGCAGGAGCGAAACTCGATAGCACTGTAGTAAAAGATACACAAGATATACCTTATGCCCCAGCAAAAACCATCAAAGGCTTAGCAAGAGAGATGGCTGAACTTACACAAGATAGTGCTTTTGTGAAAAAATGCTTTGGTGCAGAGGGCATCGACATTGCACAAGCCTACTTTAGTAACGCCACCCTAGATAAGCAGACACACAAAGAGATAGCAGCCAACAGTATGCAAGACAATCTCTACGATGTCATAGCATCAACACGGATAAAAGATGGTATAGCTGTAGATAATTCGCTCAGAGAGATAGAGGTAGTCATCCCACTCTCTTTATATGGTGAAATAGATAACATAGAGAGTAAAGAGGATTTTACTAAGTTGGCAACTGCTCTGAAGATGATAAAAAGAATGGGCTTAAATCGCAATCGTGGATTAGGCAGATGTGAGTTTATAGTGGAGGATGGAAAATGAAAGAGTTAGTGTATGAGGTAGAGTTTTTAAGCGACATAGTACTTCCAACAACTTCAAATACAGAGGGAAAGATACTCCCCTCAGAGTTCATAGTTGGGTCAAACTTTTTAGGAATGGTAGCTTCAAACTATACTGACTTCGATGATAGTTTTGAAGTTTTTCACAGTGGAGCAGTAAAGTTTGGGGATGCGACCCCTTTATATGAGGGCAAAAAAAGCTACAAAATGCCACTCTCCTTTTTTCATGAGAAGCTCAATGATAAAGAGATACTTAATCACCATCTCATAGAGGATTTCTCTCAGTTTGAACAGCTCAAGCAAAAGAGAAAGGGTTACATTACAGAAGATTTAGATCTTCTCTATGTGGAGCACAACTACTCACAAAAATCTGCTTATGATAAAGAGCATAGAAGAAGCAAAGAGGGGTCTATGTTTGGCTACTCAGCTCTCAAAAAAGGAAGTAAATGGCTCTTTAGCATCAAGTGCACAGAGAGTGTCACTTCTCATGATGTGGAACTTCTGAAGAAGTGCATAGAAGGAGAAAAAAGATTAGGCAAATCAAGATCAGCAGAGTATGGTCTTGTAAACATCAGACCTGCTACAGCTACTCAAGCACCCAAGCAGACAAAGCCAGATAAATATACCTACCTTTACCTTAACTCACGAGTTGCCTTAGTAGATGAGGGTGGAAATCCTACTTATGATTTGCAGTACCTTTTTGATGGACTCAAAGAGGAAAATATAGTCTATAAAAAATGCCAACTCAGAACTTCAAGCTTTACACCCTACAACAGAGTACGACAAACGAAAGACTACGAGAGAGCCTGCATAAACAGTGGCTCAGTGATAGTCCTTAAAGATATAAAAGAAGAAGATATACCAAGCTATGTTGGAGCTTATCAGAGTGAGGGTTTTGGAGAGATACTCATCAATCCAAGTTTTTTAAGTCTGCATAACTTCACTTTTAACGAGCAAAAAGAGCAACCTACTCTTCAAAAAAGTG
>JALTUB010000132.1 GCA_027047745.1 Sulfurimonas sp. | reverse complement strand
GTTATACGCCCACTCAAAGTAAGAATACTGTATAATAGGCTTATAACAGCAAGTAAGACTTGCTTTTGATTTAAAATAAGTATATAATTACTTAGTATTTTTACTTTGAGTGGGACTTAGTATAATAACGACAACTATTTTTAATAGTATGTCGGTAAATCAGCAAGAAGTTTTTACTTCTTGCTATTTTCATTAGAATTCTATTACTGTCTGAACTCTTAATCTTTCTTCATTCGTCTTTTCAAAACTTCTTAATATTTCCATAGAATTATAAACTTTATCTGTAAGTTTTAGTATTCTCACCTCTCCTTTTAGTGGTATTATCTTTTTAATATATTTAATATGTGCCTTTGCCGAATAATTACTTTTACATATCCTTACATAGATGCTATACTGTATCATAGTAAAACCATCATTTAGCATGAGTGTCCTAAACTTCGTGTATTTTTTAATATCTTTTTTTGATTTTGCTGGTAAGTCAAACATTACTAAAATATACAAAAAACTTAACTCCATATATCTAAGTGAACTTCTATGAGTTTTGTGTCAGTCTGATACTTGTAGCAGTTATAAACACTATCGCAATATTTATCAATGGCATTTATGAGAGTATATTTTTTATCCTCTATATAAACTTCCATATCCACAATGTTTAATAGTCTTTTTTTTAGTTCACTGTCAAGTTGTTCTTTAAGACAACCTTCATTTTGAAACATCTCATAAACTTCAAAATCAACAAATGCTCTGAAAGGTTCTATGATGTCATCTGCTAAATTAAACTGATTTAGCTCGCTTATATGATGAATTCCATCATATAACACGAATCCTTTACAAGATAGAGTATTGGCTATAATACTTCTTATAATAGCATAACCATAGTTTAAAGCCGAGTTTCTTATATCAGGCATAGTCCTAGTAAAATAGTGAAAGCTATCGACAAATACAGACTTCCAGTAAGTTTGAGCAGTTTGGGCTTCAATGTTTAACTTATCCCCATTTATTACTTTATCTATTAGGCTCATTAGATGACTAGATTCTTCTACCTCAGCATACTCTAAAACAGTAGCTTGATTATAAATCTTATTTTTTACTATTTTATCCCACAGCCTATTCTTAAACTCTGGTGTTGCTAAAGTCTGATATTTATAGCTCTCTAACATTCTAATTTTTCCGTTAAAAGGAAGAAGCACCCCATTTGGTAGATGATGTTCGTCACACACAATCGTTATTATTTTATTTTGTGTTAAATTAGATAATAATTTTGTAGTAATTGTTGACTGTAAATTTTCTATTAACACTACAGATATATCGTTTAATGGTACTGATGTTTCTCCCCTATTGTTATTTACAAGTAAATTCTTCTGTTTATAAGACAACTTACAAGCAGAAGAAATATAAACCACTCTAAAATTCATCTAAAGTGGCTTTCTTGTTTCTGCAACAATAGTTTTATATTGACCCATTGAATTTATCTCTAGTTTTTTTAAATCTATAAGTTTCTTTTGTCCATCTGTTCTTGTTGCAGGAATATATCCAGACGCACTAAGAGTTATAAATAAAGTTTTTGTTAAGCCATTATCAGTTTGCATATCTTCTTGGATAACATTTTCTTTTATCAATATATTTCGTAGCTCTCTTGTTTGCATACTACTCATTTGTTCCATAAAGAAGAGAGTATTCAATCTATACTTAGATTCAATTATCTGCGATACATTTATGCAAAGTGATTTTATCTTATCTATTTGTGAAGTTAGTTTTGATACTTTTTCTAATGATAACTTTAAACATTTTTGCACCTCTGCATCTTCCATGATGCTCTTTATATCTAAAACATCATCAGTTTTATTAAAGCTTGAGTATATTGA
>JALTUB010000131.1 GCA_027047745.1 Sulfurimonas sp. | reverse complement strand
GCAAAAAGAGATAGTCCGAAGAATAGAAAACCTCTTTGCAATATGCGATGAACTTGAAACACAAATCGAAACTTCAAAAAAGAGTAGCCAAGCACTTATGCAAGCAGTTTTAAAAGAGGCGTTTGAAGGATAGATATGAAACAAACTACAACACAGATATACAACATTATTACATCCAGTAATTTTGAAGATATAAAAAATAAGCTCGAAGCAAAAGCTCAGCAACATAACTGGCAAATACCTGAGCGACAAGAGTATAGTTTTGAAGAGCTTATACATGATTTACCAGATTGCATTGATTTGATAAAACAAAACATTGAAGATGAGAATTTCGATACTCTCCCTTTTGCCAGTAGAAATCAAATATTACAAACTATAAATCAGATACAAACAACTGTATCAAATATAAATTCAGGGCATCAACAGTTTGCACAGCTTCAAGATTATACTCAAACTTTAAAATCTCAAATAAGAGCTAACCGCTTGGATTTTGAAGCGAAAAGAATCCCACGATACAGAGAAAAGATTAAAGAGTATCAAGAGCTTATAAATAAATTAACAGAGCTCAACACTATTCTAAATGAGACAGAGTCCAAAAAAGAGGTATTGGATACCATAGTTAGCGAATCAGAAAATATCCTTTCACAATTAAATAGTCATCTTGAACAGGTAAAAGAAAAAGATAGTGAAATTGAAGCAAAGCTGAATGATGCAACAGAAACATATAACAAAATAAATGCTCTTCTTGCAACTATTCAAGAGCAAAGAGATAATGTTGTTGAAATAATGCAAGAGGCAAAAGAAGCAAAAAATAACATTGGTGAGATAGAAGGAGAAATCACTTCATTTTTTTCAAAAATAGAAGAGTATCGTGAGCAGACAGCGAAATTTACACAAGAAACAGAAGAGAAAATAAATCAGTTCAAAGAACAAACAGACAATATTATAGAGACAAATAAAAAACAGCAAACAGAGATAGATAATCAACTTCAAAAGGCTGTTGGAGCAAGTTTGTTTTCTACATTTGCTCAAAGGAAGAAGCAACTTAATCCTGCATCTTGGGGTTGGTTGCTAATTATAGTTTTATCTGTAATAGGTATGTCATTGCTTTCGTATGACATTATAAGTGAGTTTACTGGATATATAAATCATATTGGGGCAATCAAAAGCACAATAGATGCAAACTCAACAGCAGTCGCATTAAACAGCACAGAAAATTTAAATTCAGATGTGAAGTGGATGTGGGTATTTTTAAAAATGACACTATTGTTGCCAATAATATTTTTACTGTCATTCGCAACTTCAAGATATGGGAAAGAGAGAAGACTAATAGAAGAGTATGCTTTTAAATCTACTATATCGCTTGCATTAACTCCGTATGCGGATTTAATTAAAAAAGTTGAGGAGGATGGGGCTGATAGCAAATACAGAGATTTCCTCATTGCATCCATTGAAAACATTTTTTCTGTGCCAACCGATAGAGCTTTTGGAACCGATAAAAATTCCCGTAAAAAAAGTGATGAAAACTCGATTGAGCTTGTTGAAAAAGTAGTAAATATGTTAGCTAAGATAAAAGAAAGTAGCAAATAGAGCTTTACAAAAAACAAAAAATAGAGTATAATACACTTATAATTCGCCTACGGGCACACCCACTTTTTCAAGTGGGGCTAAACAATCCCTGACATTTTTCTAAAATCATCTCAAAGTCATTTTTGTTAATCACACCTGTTTTGTTCATAAGCCTTTTGATACTAAAAGTTCTAAACTGCAAAATCATGGCAGAATTTTTGGTCAAGCCGTTGCTTTTGTTTTCATATTCAAAGCTGTGAAAATAGTCGTTGTCTTTTATGGTGCTTGTAAGTGGTATGCCTATGAAAA
>JALTUB010000130.1 GCA_027047745.1 Sulfurimonas sp. | reverse complement strand
AAATACCCTACTTCCAAAAGCTTTAAGCCTAGAACTTTGTAAACTCTCAGGTGTAAATTTAGATGCAAATTTATCAAAACAATCTGGAAAATCAAGAGCAAAACTTATACAACTTTTAGCGTGGACACCACTGACTGTAAATGGTCATGATGGCTTTAAGATGGCAATGATAACAAGAGGTGGTGTAAACCTAAAAGAGATAGACCCAAAAACAATGCAGAGCAAACTTGTAAAAGGTCTATACTTTTGTGGTGAAGTCATGAACCTTGATGGACCATGTGGAGGATACAACTTACAATGGTCTTTTGCTAGTGGGTATCTTGCAGGGAAACTCCTAAGTGCAAAACCACAGCAATTCTAATTCACCAAAATCATAAAATCATAAAAACATAAAATCCTAAAAAGGCACAGAAATTGCTATAAAATTGAAAATTAATAAGCGAAGTATCTTAAAAAATGAATTTTCAAAAACAGATAATCAATCTTATAGCAAAAGAGTTTGAAAAATTAACAGATTCAAGAGATAAAGAGAAGTCTACATATACAATGAGTGATATAGAGCTATCAGCATTTGCAATGTATTACTTTCAAAATCCATCTTAGTTAGACTTTGCAAGAAAAATGGATACAAAGAGTGGTAAAAGTAATGCTAAATCGCTATTTGATATAAAAAAAGATACCAACTGACAATCATATACGAGATACATTAGATGATATAGACAGTTTAGTTTTTTTTATTTTGTAGATTGTCCTGCTTTTCTCTCTGTTTATATTTATTTTTATGATAACCACCGAAAATAAATATCATAAATAGAATAAAAAGAATAGACATTATAGTATCAAGCATATTTTACCTTTTAAATGTTGAATAAGTTTGTCGAATAGCATCATAAAGAACAATACCTGTGCTAATCGCTAGATTTAGACTTCTCCCTTTGTTTGTCATCGGGATAGTGATGTTTTGGTTTTTATATCTGTTTAGTATATTTTCTGGTATTCCAGCTGTTTCACTGCCAAAAAATATATAATCACCATCTTTAAACAGAGCTTCAAAATATGGTTTATCTGTTTTTGTAGTTGCAAAATGAGCATTATCTTTTATGTCATTATTTTCAAAAAACTCATCTATATTTTCCCATACTTTTAAATCAAGCTTATCCCAATAGTCAAGACCAGCTCTTTTTACAGCCTTTTCATCAATATCAAATCCGATTGGTTTTATAAGATGTAGAGTTGCCCCTGCATTTACACAAAGTCTTCCTATCGCACCTGTATTATTAGGGATTTGAGGGTTTACCAAAACAAGATTAAATGCCATTTTAAAAGATAACCGTTTTGTTGGCGTGTACAAAAATCTTATCTTCAAGTGCAAGTTTAAGCGCACGAGATAAAACTATTTTTTCAACATCACGACCTGAGCGTTGCATATCTCTCCAGCCATAATCATGATTTACATTTTTTACTTCCTGAGCTATAATTGGACCTTCATCGAGATTATTATTTACAAAGTGTGCAGTTGCACCAATAATCTTAACTCCCCTGTCGTATGCTTGTTTATAAGGATTTGCTCCTATAAATGCAGGTAAAAAAGAGTGGTGAATATTGATAATCTTATTTGAAAATTCTTCTACAAAACCAGGGTTTAAAATACGCATATATTTTGCAAGGACTATATAATCAACATCTCCAAAACTATTGATAGCTTCAATTATCTTAGCTTCATGTTCTGGTCTTTGTAAACCTTCATGAGAAATAGTTACATAAGGAATGTTAAATTTAGCGACAAGTGACTCAAGTGTATCATAGTTTGAAACAACTGCTAAAATATTTGCTTCAAGTTCACCAGATTCATGACGAATAAGAATATCACCTAAGGCATGAAGTT
>JALTUB010000129.1 GCA_027047745.1 Sulfurimonas sp. | reverse complement strand
ATATTTTTTACTCTTTGATGGAGGCACACAATACATATTCTTCTTACAATAAGGGCAAATGGCTTCTGCTGTTTTGGCAAGATATAAAGTGAGATGAAAGTTGTGAATTGATATATCAATATTATACTTTTGGATAAGGATATTAATATTTTCACCCCTGTAATACGCACATAATAATTTAAGCTGTTCATGTTTTGAGAGATGTTGTGTTCTGTCCCTATATTTTAAATATTTATGCATTTTGACCCTTACTGTGTTATAACAAGTTGAATAATAGCATACATTCAATTATGCTTAGCTAACTTCTTATAGCAAGGTATAAATATATGAATGATTGTGATGATTTAACTGATGATTTTACAAAGGAACTATATGTAAAAATTGGAAAAAATGTAAAACGCCATAGAGAGAGTAAAGGACTTACGCAACTGCAACTATCTCAAGCAATTGGACATAAATCCGTAACTATAGTATCAAGAGCAGAAATATGCTATAAAGGACAACATTTTAATATTGAACATCTTGCTAAGATAGCGCATGTTCTTGAAGTTGATCTGTGTGTATTTTTTCAAGAACTCTAGCATATTGTACAAGTTCTTTCGGTAAATAAAATTTCTGTGCACACATTTGTATATAAAAATCTTGTTTGGAATTTTTTTTGATATTGTCACAACTTAGATAAACATTATTGGGAATGAAAATCCAATGCAAATATCCGAAAACAACTTTATAAAAACTTTGAATTTTTATAGATTTATCAGGAGGGGTTTGTATGATTCGCAGAAATCTTTTTTGTAAAATTTGGTGCGACACATGTGGTCGAGAAAGAGATGCTTGTTTTATATTTGTTATGGTTAAGTTGTAGTTGTATTGATGCTTCAAGAAATTTGTGAATTCTGTTAATGAATTTCTTTGACCAGGATATATCCACAAGTAGCCTTCAAGTATATACATTGAGGGTTCATTGTCTTTAAAATATTCACAATATTGTAGATATTTGACAGCAGAAGAAAGAGATAATCGCATAGTTAGATAAGTAATTGAGTTGAGTTGTAGTTTTGATTGTAATTGTTTATGATAATTTTTTATAAAATGATGAAAACTATTTGTAGCAAAAGATGTATTTAAAAGTTTATCGATTAGGTTTAAGTTTGCATATTTTTCTCGTGTCCTTTTATCAATCTTTATAAGATTCTTATGTGCTAAAAATGTGTGTATAAGAAAATAAGATTTAGATGTTGCGAAGGGGTAAGCGTTAAGTAACTCCTCATATGTAGGAAACTTCTTTGTCTCTTGACATAAGGTGTCAATTTGAAAGAAATATTCTTGATATTTTTCAATATATACTGAGGTGAAATTCACGCCTCTTCTCCCACTAAGCCATTTTGTAAATTTTACAAAGTATATACCTGTATAGGGAGATAAGTATGAGATAATTTTCGATACTTTTTTGTTCAAGCTTTTCTGAAAAATACAATCTGAACATATAGTGCCTCTACCTGCTGGAAAACTTTTTTTACACTCTTTGCATACTCTTGTGACTTCAATACTACAAATTTTACATAAAACTTTTTTCTGAAGTGTGTAAGAATAGGGTTTTCTTCTGTAGCCACAGCTGCTACATGTTGGAAGAGATTTTTTATCAAAAGATATGTGCGTATCTTGTTCATTTATATTTTTTGACTTGCTATAGGAAGTTTTTGGAATCGTGATACTAGCTATCAGAGAGTGATTGAAATGCATTGTTTTAAAGGGCTGTTCTTATTTTGTCAAAAAGAGCTTCTACTTCTTTTTTTGATTTAGGAGTTATTGTTTTCTTGACTGTTCTAGGTGGTTTGCGGATCTTTGAATCGTCAAGTTTTGATAGAATATATGTGATGGTGGGCGAAACAGTTTTATATGTTCTTCTTAATATCTTTTTAGAAACATTATATTTTTGCAATAAGCTAATTAAGGTTTCTGTATCATATTGGAATATCTCATATGCACAAGATAAGAGGTAGCCTCGATCAATAATATTGTATCTGCAAAAAGTTGAATTGTTTGACTTTGTAAATTTGTGAATAGTGGCAATATGTAACTCTTCAAGTAGGGTACGGTATTTGTCTTTATGGTAAATATGAGCAATAAAGGATATGAAAATATTCAAACTAAGAAATAAGTCTTGCTTGTTTTTAAAATGCAAAGGAAAACTTATTTGCTTTTTATTTTCGAATGCCAATTTTGAGAGCCTACTTTGTAGTTTTGTTGCGTTTTTGTTAGCTTGCTTTAATTTTGAATTTCGCAAATCATAGTCACAATTAGCACATCGATAGATTTCTGTTTGTTCGAAAGAGAGTGTATGGGGTGAAAAGATATGATCACATTTTTCGCAGGTCGTTACTAATTGAACATCATGTGCAGAACATGAAACACACCAAGCCGTTTTCCACTCTTTTTTTATATAAGGTATCTCTTCACTAAGGCATTTTGGGCAAAAAGATAAACCATTTGTCCTTATTGAACCTTTTTGCCCTAAAGGTAAAAGTAGACCCCATTTGTATTTATTAGCAAGTGAGTCTGGTGCCAACATTTTAATTATTGGGGAAAGTGTTAAGTTTTCAATTTGTTGATATGAGAGCATTGTCTGATTACTGAGCTGTATAATCAAATCATGTGGTATATATTTGTCTAAATCCCTGTACCATAAGCTATTTTGTTTCCATACTGCTAAAGCTAAACTTTTTGAATCGGTTCCGTTGGCAATTGCTGTTCTAAAAAACCATGAACTGAATGTTTCATCATAAAAAGGCTTAACTTCTATATCAAATCGCATATTACAGTGGTAACTCTCTTGGTGTTATGCTATTTGTGGGTTTTACCCATTTAAACTTGTTTATCGTTTCCAGGGTAATTTGCTCAAGATCATTTTCTATTGCATATATGGCACATTCGATTAATAGGCGATGTAAATTTCCGGTATTTCCTTGAGAAATAAGATGCAACAGTGTCGCTTTTTCTTTTTCATGAAGATTTGATGGTTGCTTTAGAGGAAGTCTTGCCTCAAAAGATTTAAGTAATATTCTAAAATCCTTATTAAGCTCCCAAGGAGGTAATTTAATTATGTCAAAACGACTGGCAAGTTGGGGGTCGGAAGTTAAAATTAGTTCTGCCTCTTTGAGTCCAACACACACAAGAGGTATCATCAGTTTATTCCCAATATTTTTGAGAGCATCCATTACATTACGCTGTTGTTTTGGTGTACCTCGTAGGAAATGGTGCACTTCATCTATAATAAGCATTTGAACATTACACTCTTGCATAAGATGAAACATCTGGTGACGTAGTTTTACAAGTGAATCTGCTGGGTTAAAAGGTGTCCAAAATTCTTCGAGTATAGAGATGTAGAGATGTTTAACCTCTGCGACTTCTGATGCTAAAGCAGATATAACGGGACGCACAACAACACTCATTCCTTCTTCATTTTCGAGTGTATAGCTATTATGTTTTGCTTCGAAAGATTTTATGATAGATGTCTTACCAATATTAGATTCACCGACAATAAGGAGATTCTGCACACGTGGTTTTTTTGGTCTATCGAGCATGGAGTCTAAATGTTGGTGTATTTTTTTGACTTTATTGTACTCAATAACGACATCTTTATTTAGAAAATTAATTCTTTCTTGTTTGCTTTGCTCTATAATTTTTTTGCATTCGTCATTAATATGTGTATATCTGTCCATTTCTTTACCTACCATATATCTGTAATATCTTCATCCCAAAATGAATCATCCTGCTCGTTTGCCAGCACCTTTTCAATAGGGGTGTGTTTTTGATCAACAATTTCTTCAACTTCTTTATCTTTGTTTTTAAGACGTTGTTTTGCTCGTCTTGCTTTTTTACTTTTTTTGGTTGAATTTTCAATTTGCTTATGAAGTTCCTCGTATGCTTCGATAATTTGATTTGTGTTTATATCTCTTGCTCCATTATCTCGTAGCTTTTTCTTTAGTAAATCATATTCCCATAGTGTTAAATTAGGTAGGGATTGATCCGCAGCAGGAATTTTAAAATATTCCTGAATACTGTCATCATAAAACCAGATATGTTTGATGTCACGAGGGTCTCTTTTGCAGATAAATTGTTTCTTTTTTCCTGTTGCCTCGTCCATACTGTGTATCTTGCTTCTCAGAAGATTATCATAATAGTTGATTCCATCTATGTTGATGCCATTTTTTTGTACGGTTCTTCTAAACATTGGTAAAAAATCAATTAATATACTAAGCGGATCAGATGGCTTAGGTGGTAATCCTACAGCATCTTCTCCAAAAATGCCTTGCTCCAATAAAATCTCTGGTGAAGTATCAATTCCATGGTGCTTTCTTTTGTGATAAACTTTTGTAATAAATGTAACAAGCCATTTTTCAAATTCTGAGAATGTCATAGATGAATATTTGTCGGCATTATATTCACCTTTTTGTTGAATATTAGAAAAAGTAGTACCTGGAATTTCATGCACTGCGTTCATCAATGTTCCAATTGCTCGTTCGATGTGCCCTCCGTAGTTTGATCTTCCAACTGGTCTAAATTCTATATTAATTCCATGAACCAAACCTGCTTCCTTAATCGCCTCTGCTCTAAAATCTGCACCGTTATCAACATGAATTGTTTCAGGAAATCCCCATATATCCCAATTTGAATCTATATCCAAATCTAGTAATAGTTTGTCTTTAGGTAATACGGTTGTTGTTACGCACATTGCTACAGATGTTACACTGGGTGGATTTAATGAAAGATAATAACCAGCAATCATTCGGCTATAGATATCAATTGCGAGTGTAAGATATGGTCTGCCAATTGGCTCTCTTGTTTCATCGTCTACTAGGATAATATCGACAGGGGTATGATCTATTTCTATTAGCTGCATTGGATAATCAGCAGTAAAATTTCCAGGAGTAGGCTCAAATTTTGTTCGTGCGATAGAGCGATTTCCCTGTTTTTTAAGAACTTCGTATTCAGAGAGTTTATGAATTCTATTGCGTATAGTATTCGGACTGGGTGCTTTAATATTTCTATTTTTACATTCAATGTTGATTTTATTGATAACTGATTGAATAGATGGTTTTTGATGAGTAAGGTAATATGTATTAATAATGTTCTGCATAATGTCTTCAACCATATAATCGAGTCTTGTTTCACCCCTTTTCCTTCCTGATGGACGAGGTAGCAAACCTGCAAGCGTTCCGGTAGATTTATATTTTTTTAGCCATCTATATAAAGTAGTATAATGAACACCAATTTTTTTAGAATGTTCTTCTATTTCGTCTCGTGTAATATCATTGGATAGAAGAGGTTGAATTGCCAAATACTTTTCTTGAATTTCTTTAAACTCTTCATTTGAATAATCTGCAATATCCTTAAAGATAGAGATGTCTTTAGAAATTTCACTAGAAGATATTGGCTTTAATTGTTGAATCCCTAATCTTTTGGGTCTTTTTGTCTCAATATTGATGCCGATTACATATGTGAAATCGATAATGCTAGAAATTTTATAAATTTCGTTCTTGTATTCAGCAAATTCATTTTCCTTGATTTTAAGACTGCTTCTATCTAATTTAAGAGATTTGATGTCCTGCTTTTGATTCATTGTAGTGCTCCTATTTCTATTGTATTATTTATCCATACCTCTGTTTGTAAATTTAATTTTTTATCAAAATGACAAAGTAGTTTTTTTTGTGATAACAAACCCCATATATTACTGAGTATTAATGCTTTTTGCTCTTTTGTTACTGCTAATGCTTCAAGAACATACTCAATTGAAATATTGCCAATAGAGTGGATATAAGTAAGAATAAGATTTTCATCTTCTTCTTGAAATTTATGTCTTTTATATCGTTTTAAAAATATTATGTTCTTTAGATATTGCGTTCTAATTCTTCTCTCGTCGTAAATTTTAAAAATCATATCGTTTGCATGTGCATACTGCATTGCGATTTTAAATCTTGGTCTTAAATCTTGAAAGTGTTTTTGAAGTTTTTCTGTAGGTTTTACTTCAATAAGTAATGGTTTTCTCTGTAATCTTAAAAGCGATGCATCTGGCTCTTTAAAATAGACAAGAAAATCTGGTGTATATGTTACAGTCCTCCCATTATGATTTTTGTATTCGATTGTTAGCGGTTGCTCAATGACGTCTTCAACACTATCATTAAACTCTAATAATGTAAGCATATCTCTTTCAAGTGTCGATTCAAAAGCAATGCTTTTTTGCTTTCTAAAAGAAAAATGTCCTGAGACACTCCCATATGTATAGCCTATTTTTCTATTTTTCATAGATATTCTCATGATTTATCCCTCGTTATTAAGTAATGTTGTAGCATAGTTTATTGCAATCTTGCAAGATTGTAGCATAGTTTATTGGTATTTTTAGCATAGTTTATTGGAAAAATCATTCTGCAACTCCTTATTTAGTGTCAGATTGTAGCAAAGTTTAATGTAAATGTCAGCAGGTGTAGTGAAGTTGAGATTAAAAGATATAAAAATAGACTCTCTGATCCATTTTTAGACAGAATAGATCTCTTAGTAACTATGCAAAATGTATCTGCTGAGGATAGCGGCGATGTAACTTCTA
>JALTUB010000128.1 GCA_027047745.1 Sulfurimonas sp. | reverse complement strand
AAAAATAAATTAACTTCTTAAAGTAGCTATCAATCTCTTCGTATTTAAAAAAAGTTCTAAGGCATCTTTGATTGATTTGCAAGTTATATCACTTGCCATTAGTGTTTTAGAACTGCATCCTTCATCACCTAAGATAGCTACTCCTACTGATGAGTTTTGTAACATCAAAGCGTCATTGTTTCCATTGCCAAGGGCTACTGTATTGTCTGCGTTTAGACTTTTAACAAACTCTGCTTTTTCTTGGGTATGATTATCTGTTGTTAAAATTTTTATATTTATATCATACTCTTTTAATTGCGTTTGAACACTTCCAAATGTGTCAGCAGTTATCACATGAACCTTATATATTTCACTAAGTTTTTCTAGTAAAGTTCTAACTTCCTCTTTTAGTAAACCATCTTTTGCTATTGTTCCATTGTAATCAAGAACAATATTAGTTACTCTAAGTGTTTTGTAATCAGGTATAATTATTTCATTCATTTTTTGACCTCAATTGGTGAATTTATTAAAAAGGATATTATACATAATGAAAGATATAAAACTAACACAATATTCACATGGTGCTGGATGTGGATGCAAAATAAGCCCAAAACTTCTTGATAGCATACTTAAAAGTTCTCGTGAAAACATAGTTTATCCAGACCTTATTGTTGGAAACAGCACTAAAGATGACGCAGCTGCCTTTGACTTGGGAAATGGTACTTCTGTTTTAAGCACGACTGACTTTTTTATGCCTATTGTTGATGACCCTTTTACATTTGGACGCATAGCAGCAACAAATGCCATCAGTGATATTTATGCCATGGGTGGAAAACCTCTTATGGCTATCTCTATCTTTGGTTGGCCTATAGATAAACTTAGTGATGATGTGGCTCGTGAAGTTATAGATGGTGGTCGTTCTGTTTGTGAAGAAGCTGGGATACCCTTAGCTGGTGGACATAGTATAGATTCACCTGAGCCTATTTTTGGACTTGCAGTTACAGGCATAGCTGATAACAAACATCTAAAACGCAATGATACTGCTGAGGCTGATTGTGAACTTTTTTTAACTAAACCTTTAGGTATAGGTATCTTAACAACTGCTCAAAAACAGGGAAAAATAGCTGATGGTGATATAGATGTAGCCGTTGAAGCTATGTGTACACTCAACAAAGTTGGTCAAGAGATTTCTGCACTAGAGGGAGTAACAGCTATAACAGATGTTACTGGCTTTGGACTACTTGGTCACTTAAGTGAGATATGCGAAGGAAGTGACATCAGTGCTGTTGTAGAGTTTGATAAAATTACAACACTTAAAAATGTCAAAAAATATCTTGAGATGGGATGTGTTCCTGGAGGAACTCGTCGAAATTTTGCAAGTTATGGTCATAAAATAGGAAAAATGACTCCAGAGCAACAAGACATACTTTGCGATGCTCAAACTTCTGGTGGTCTGTTATGTGCTGTTAGAAAAGATAGTATTGAAGATTTTTTAACTATTACTAAAAAAGTTGGACTTGACCTAGAAGCTATAGGTAGAACTACTAAAAAAAGTGAAAATCTAATAGAGGTTATCTAGTTTGAGCGATACTTTAACTTCTGGTTTTCTCTCTATTGTCTTAAATGAAACGCCACTTTTAGATGTTCGTTCTCCTGTTGAGTTTGATAAGGGTGCATTTCTAAATTCTACAAATATTGCCATCTTAAATGACAATGAAAGGCATTTAGTTGGTACAAAATATAAAGAAGAAGGAAATTCGGCAGCTGTTAAATTAGCTCAAAAATTGATAAAAGAAGATGGTAAAAATGCAAGAGTATCACAATGGAAGGATTATTTAAAAGAAAATCCAAATGCCTTACTTTACTGTTTTCGTGGTGGGCAGCGTTCAGGAATCGCTCAAGAATGGTTAAGAGAATCGGAAATAGAAATAACTCGTTTAAAAGGTGGTTATAA
>JALTUB010000127.1 GCA_027047745.1 Sulfurimonas sp. | reverse complement strand
TGTGTGTCAAACTGCCATGTATGCTGATGTTTAGAGTTGATACGACCAAAATCACTTTTAAATGTTCCTGCTTTAATCTGTATGCCATAAGGAATAGCACGAGTTTTAACAAAAGCCTCTTCTATCGTAAATGCAGCAGGACTAAGATGAAAGATAGCAAAAGCATCAAAATATGGGTCAACAGTAGAACGAAGTGCTACCTCTGCATAGTTAAAGTTAAAACCATCATTTTTGTTAAATGGCAACTCGCCAGTAGCACCAACATCGTTTATAAATCCAGGAATATCATAATGTTGATAGTCACTATTTTTAACATTTCTATCTAATGCAGACATGTTGAGTATAAAAGCCATATCAGGCAAGTAAGCGTTTTGTGAAAAACTTGCCGATTGATTTGTATTTTTTGTCTCTATTTTGGTTATTTGCTTTGATTGTACTTGTGTTCTGTGTTCAAGCTCATTTAGCTTCGCCATAAGTTTTTGTGTAATTATTTTTTGTTGTTCTAATTGCGCTCGAATAGCATCTAGTTCTGCATCTGCAAAAAGTGATGTGTATGCGAGCAGGGATAAGCTTATTAGCTTTTTCATGGTTGCTCCAAGTTTATTTATTTGTATAGTTTTTTTATGAGGTTTAAACTAAACTTGGAGGAGCTCTTGCTTTGAGGGGATTTGTTAAAGTTTTAGAATATATAGTTTTTGGTGTTTTAACTACTGCTTCAGGTTTTATATTTAAAAGTGTGAAGTAAATAGCTTCAACAGGAGTATCTGCATCTGCTATGCTAGATTGTATAGTACATATTTGACAACCATTATGTTGTTTTAAATCATCATGATGGTGAAAAACACCCATAAAGGTAGCAACAATAAAAATAAGAGTTAAGTACTCTTTTCTAAAACTTTTAAACTTAAACATTGTCGCAATTATAGCAAAAATAATTCTTTTATCCTCTTTATAAAGAATTTTTATGTAAAATACCGAAATAGGAGAAACGATTATATGGATGAAACTAATCAATTTATATCTGATGTGAGACTAGCCTATGTTTAAAAATAATCTAGCGTACGAGGCAAGTGCAGGAAGTGGTAAAACTTTTATGCTTGTTGTACGCTACCTCTCTCTACTCTTTAAAGGCTCAGACGCTTCAAAGATACTTGCACTAACTTTTACAAATAAAGCTGCTTCAGAGATGCAGGAGCGTATCATCGAAACACTTGAAGAGCTAGAAAATCGTGGTGAACTAGCTGAAATAGCAAAAGTTACAGAACTCTCATCTGATTTTTTACTGCAAAATCGTAAAAGAATTTTAAGTGAATTTTTAAACGCACATACAAAGATAATGACTATAGATAGTTTCTTTACACAAATTTTACGAAAATTTTCTCTATATGCTTCTTTGATGCCAGATTTTAACACCTTTGCTTCTCAACATGAACTAAAACTAATGTCACGGTTTTTAAAAGAGGTAAGCGTTGCAGGTAAACGAAACACACTTATAAACCTCTCATTGGCATCAAAAAAAAGACTTGGAGATATTTTCACACTTCTTGATGAGTTTTATGTAAAAAAAGAGGAGTTGTCTCACTTAAAGTTTTCACAAAGAGAGACTCTAAGTTTAGAGAGTGAAGCAATGTTGGCTTTGGATGGACTGAAAAATCTTGTGTCAAACTGTAAAGGGGCTTCAGCTTCTTTAAAAAAAGCAGTAGAAGTTGATAGTTTTGAAGAGTTAAAAGATAAAACATGGGTTTATAAAGATAGTTTAGAATACTGGGTTTTTAAAAAATGTTTTTCGCTGGAGATGAACTCCTATCTTCATAGGATTCAAGAGGCTATAAAAGCGTATCATGAAGCAAAAGAGCAAAACTTCTTTTATGGACTGAACCAACTTGTTGACATCTATATAAAAAGTAAAAAAGCACTCTATATGGATGATAGCGAACTCAGTTTTTCTGATGTAACTTCTTTGGTTTATGAGATTCTGCATTATCTTAACGATAGTGAGTTTTTATACTTTAGACTTGATGCTGTGATAGAACATATGCTTCTTGATGAGTTTCAAGATACCAGTATCTTGCAGTATGAGATTTTAAAACCACTTATCCAAGAGATAACTTCAGGGCAGGGTGTCTCTGATGAAGCTAGTTTTTTCTTTGTTGGGGATGTGAAGCAGTCTATTTATAGATTTCGTGGTGGTGTTTCAGCCCTCTTTGGTGAAGTTGTAAAAGAGAACTCAACCGAGGTAGAAAAACTTTTAACAAACTATCGCTCTCAAAAAGAGGTTATAGAGTTTGTAAACAGGGCTTTTACAGATAAGATTAAAGGCTATACCCCACAGCTTGTAAGAGAAGAGGCTCAGGGTGGATTTGTTGAGGTAAAAGAGAATGATGAACTTTTAGAAGAGACAATATTGAGTGTAAAAAGTTTGATAGAAAATGGTGCAAATCTTGATGATATAGCAATACTATGTGCTACAAATGGGGATGGTGAAGAGATTAAAAACCAACTCCAAGAACAAAATATTGAGGTAGTGACAGAGACAACTACTAAACTTATCAACCAAAAAAGTGTACAAGCCGTTTTGGAGTATCTAAAATATCTCTATTTTAAAGAGGATATTTACAGACACAACTTTTTTTCTCTTATAAATCAGGAAGTAGGCATTTTAAAGCAAGTAAATTTAAACTCACTGCAACTTATAGATATTATAAAAAATGTGATTGATGAGTTTAGACTATTTAGTGATGATTTTCATTTGATTAGATTTATAAATGCTGTTTCAAAATATAGTGACATAGAAGCACTGTTGTTTGAATACGAAAGACTTGATACAGGGGCTGCAGCTTCTGATATAAGTGGTGTACGAGTGCTAACAGTTCACAAATCAAAAGGCTTAGAGTATGAGCATGTGATAGTTATGGATAGACTTCGTCGCCCTCCAGCACCAAGAGATGCGATAATATATGAGTATGATGGGATAAACCTACAAAATATTTATCTTCGCACAAAAGGGCGAGACTTTTTAGATAGAAATTATGAAACAGCACTCCAAAAAGAGGAAATACTTAGCCAAGAAGATAGTCTAAATGCACTATATGTTGCTTTTACTAGAGCTAGAGAAAATCTTATCATTATCAAAAAAACCAAGGGTTCAAGTTTTGATATTTTAGAGTTAAAAACATCTAGTTTTGGCGAACTAAAATGTAAAACCAAAGAGCTTGAAGTAGATACAAAACCATCTTTGCCTTTAAAATACAAATCAATGTACTACGGCACACAAAACGATATTTTAGCCTTAGAAAAAGAGAGAGATGAGGACTTAAACGCTATAAACTTTGGTCTTGCTTTGCACTATATGTTAGAGATGATGTCTGCTTTTGAAGTGGATAAGTTAAGTAAAGCAAAGGCTATGATGATAAACAAGTATGGCTACTCTTTGAGTGATGAAGAGATAGATGACATACAAACAAGAGTTAAAAACTTAGTAACAGATACAGAGTTTAAGAAGCTAAGTTCTGGTGAAGTGTTTAGAGAAAAGGCACTTAGATACAAAGATAACCTTCGTTATCTTGATTTGCTCATTAAACAGAGCGATGGCTCATGGAATATCATCGACTATAAAAGTTCTATTAGTTTTAGTGAAGATCATCTTAAACAAGTACGCTACTATGTAAATGCAGTTAAAGAGATAACAGGAGATGAGGTTAGTGGGTATTTGTGTTATTTGTTAAAAGATGAGATAAAGATAGTTAAGGTCTAAAGCTTAAAATAATCTAAATTTAAGCCATGCATAAGTTTATAAAGCTATACTTCCACCAACTAAATTACTAAAAAGGCTCACAAATGAAATTTACTAAAATTGCATCTGCTGAACAAATTGATCAAAAATGGGTTTTGATCGATGCTGAGGGTAAAACATTTGGTCGTATGATTACTGAAGTAGCTACTATACTTCGTGGTAAAAATAAGACTTGTTACACTCCAAATATTGACTGTGGTGACTTCGTTGTTATCATCAACGCTACTAAAGCTAAATTTAACGGTTTAGGAAAAGTTGCAAACAAAGAGTATTTTTCTCATTCTGGTTACTTCGGTTCTACTAAGAGTGTTAAAATGACTGAGCTTTTAGAGAAAAATCCTGAGAAACTATACAAATTAGCAACTCGTGGTATGCTTCCAAAAACTAAGCTTGGTGCTAAAATGCTTAAAAAATTAAAAATTTATGCAGGTGCTGAGCATCCTCACACTGCACAACTAGCTAAGTAAGGATTTAGATTATGGCAAAAACAATATATGCAACAGGTCGTCGTAAAGCGTCGATAGCAAAAGTATGGTTAACTCCAGGTTCTGGAAAAATTACTATCAATGGTCTTTCATTAGACGCATGGTTAGGTGGACTTGAAGCGAAAAAACTTCGTGTAAAACAACCTTTAGTTCTTTCTAAACAAGAGACTTCAGTTGACATCGTTGCTACTACTTTAGGTGGTGGTTTTGGTGGTCAAGCAGATGCACTTCGTCACGGTATTTCTCGTGCGTTAGTAGCATTTAACCCAGAGATTAAAGCTATCCTTAAACCAGAGGGCATGATGACTCGTGATTCAAGAGTTGTTGAGCGTAAAAAACCAGGTCGTCGTAAAGCTCGTCGTTCTCGTCAATTTTCTAAGCGTTAATCTACATTTTCTACAAGTATTCAGAGTTTTTCTCTGGGTACACTTCTTCAATAAACTTCTTCTTAAATATATAATGATAAATATGGATTTATATGAAAGTACGGCATTTTGATAGGATGAACAATTTTCAGTATTCAGTTAAGTTTAAAACAGCCTTGCAGAGGGAACCGTAACCTCTTTATTATAGCTCATTCGTTTCTCACTCGGATAAACTAATGTCATTATGATATAATTATTTCCATTAAAGGAAATTGAAATGGAAAAATTAATTTTAGGTTTAGACTTAGGTATAACTTCTATTGGGTGGGCTTTAGTTAATGTTGATGATAAAAACATAGCAAATAATAAAATTATTGATAGTGGTGTTCGCATATTTACCATCGCTGAACATCCAAAAGATGGAAAGTCTTTAGCTCTTCCACGGCGTGAGGCTAGAGGTGCAAGAAGAACAACAAAAAGAAAGGCTCAAAAACTTCGAGCTATTAAAAGACTGCTTATCAAAAATAAAATACTAACTCAAGACGAACTAGACAATCTTTTTATAGGAAATAAAGGGCAAAAAGATGTTTGGGAACTAAGAAAAGAAGCTTTATATCGTGAGTTAAATAACAAAGAACTCTCACGCATCATGATTCATCTTGCAAAACATAGAGGCTATTTTTCAAATCGTAAGAGTGAAAAGCCTGATAAATCAGATAAAGAGGCTACAGCAGTTTTAGGTGGGATAGAAAAAAACAAAGATATTATAAAAAATAAACACTTTTTAACAGTTGGTGAATATATATCTACGAAGATTAAAAAACGAAACGGTAAGGATGCTGAGGGAAAATTAAACTATGAAAATTCTGTAGAGAGGTATATGCTGGCAGAGGAGATAATCATCATATTTTCTAAACAAAAAGAGTTTGGCAGTAGTTTGGTTACAGATGAATTACTAGAGGAATATAAGGAGATAGCATTTTCTCAACGACCTTTAAAATCAGTAGCAGACATGGTGGCAAATTGTCCTTTTGAAATAGAAGAAAAAAGAGCATCTAAGAGTTCTTACACCTTTGAGTATTTTAGAGCTTTGCAAAAGCTAAAAAATCTAAGAGTGATAAATGAAGATAACTATGAAATGCCACTTATATTTGAGCAAATACAACAAATAGTGAGAGAAGCTAAAAAAACAAAAAATTTCACTTACAAATCATTCAAAAAACTATTTCCCCAATATAAAAATATGAAGATAAAAGGTCTTGTTTATCATGACCATAAAACAGGTGAAGTAAAAGAGCCTGAAAAAGTTAAATTTTTAGATTTTTCAGCATTTCAAACTATAAAAAAAGTTATCCAAGAAGCAGATAATCTTTACTGGGATGGGGTAGAGAATGATAGTGATGTTTTAGATGCAATAGCAAAAGTTTTAACTACTGAAAAAAATGATAAAGAGTCAATTAAACAACTAGGAGAGATTGTTGAAAGTGAAAAAGTTTGTGAAGCTTTAGTTGGTATATCTTTTTCACAGTTTGGACATTTAAGCAATAAAGCACTAAAAAAGATTATCCCTTATTTGGAAGATGGATATGATTATGATAAGGCTTGTGATGAAGCTGAGTATGACTTTAAAGCTATATTTAAAGGAGATAAAACAAAGTTTCTTCCACCACTTACAAAACAAGAAAACTTAGAGATGACAAATCCTGTTGTAAAAAGAGCAGTGGCACAGATGAGACTTGTTTATAATGCTATTGCTAGAAAATATGGAGAGATTGACACGGTACATGTAGAGTTTACAAGAGATATAAAAAATTCGCATGATGATAGAAGAAAGATAGAAAAAGCTCAGGGTGAATTTAGAGAGACAAAAGAAAAAGCACGAGAACAGGCTATAGATAAGCTAGGAAAAGAACCAAATGCAAAAGAACTTTTAAAGTTTAGACTTTGGGAAGAGCAAGGTGGATACTGTATATATAGTGGGAATTATATAAATCCACATACATTATCTGACCCTTATGCAACAG
>JALTUB010000126.1 GCA_027047745.1 Sulfurimonas sp. | reverse complement strand
TCAATCAAAACTTCTTTTACTTTATCACTACTATCAAGGTATGTAACCTTTCCAGCCAAAGACAAATCCCTATCAAACCAAGGGTTTAAAAGTAGTCCACCATAAGACTCAACACCAAACTTAACAACACCATACTCTTTTATAACTGAGTTTGGTTTTAACCTAAGATTTGGTGAGTCAGTATGCGCCCCCACCATCACATAATTTTTCTCTTTCTTTGGATAAGTAAAGGCAATAACAGAGGAGTCATTACGAGTAACATAATACTTACCACCTTCTTGCAACTCCCACTTATCCACTTCTTCAAGTCTAACAAACCCAGCATTTTCAAACATAGCAGACATATTTAAAGTTGCATGAAAAGGTGTAGGTGAAGCATCTAAAAAGCCTAAAAGTCCATCGTTAAAATCTTGTATTTTCATTTTTTTATCCTAATTATTTAGATATATTATACATCTTTTTTTAAAATTATTTTGCAAAGAGAATGGCGAATATTTTTATTTTTTTGAGCATCAAACCAAACAACTACATATTTTAGCTCAACAGTCTGCACTTTGTAATTCTCTTTAAATTTCAAATCTAAAATTGCTTGAAATGAGCCTGAGAAAGTAGCTAATATTCTATTATTATGTACTATACATAAGTTATTAAACTTCGGTCTTTTCTCTATTATTAAGCTATCTGAGGCAAAAAAATCATTTTTGCTATAACTAAAGTCAACATCAAAGCCAAGACTTATATCTTTTAAACTCATCTCATGTGTAAAGACTTTGTTATTCAGAAAGTAGCTTTTAATATCTAAAAAATAATCTACATACTTTTTTTTAGAATTTATTTCATTGCCAATACGCAAGATATTCAGCTCATATTTTGCCCGAGTCATACCAACATAATATAATCTTTTATCCTCGTCATCTGATGGATTTTCATTGACTAAAAGATATACTTTTTCAAACTCCATTCCCTTAGATTTATGGATTGTTGAAACTACAATACTTTTTTTATAACTTTCAAAATCTTCTAATTTTATTTCATAAATATAAGATTCCCATTGCGATATATAATAATAATCACTTTCGCCTAAAAATCTTGCAACTATTTTTTCTAATAATTTAAGATTTGATGATTTTGAGTATCTTTCTTGAAGAGTTTGAAAAGCTTTGTTGAAATATTCTTCTTTATATGAAGTCTCATCCAATAAAAAACTATCTAAAACATTACAATATTCAACAAGTTCTACCATATTTTTCAGTTCAAACTTTTCTCTTTCTATAACATATTTAGCCTCTATCTCATTTTCTAAAAGAAGTGAGTATATCTGCATCACTTCATCGTTCGTATATGCTAATATTGCTATATTGTCGTAGTTTTCTTCTTTTTTTATCAATTCTACAAGAGGAGCAACTAAACTTTTTGCATTTGGGTATGAAACTATTTTTACACTTCCATTTTTTGATGAATTTGAATAAAGTTTCTCTTTTTTATATCGTTTTGAGATGGTTGAAGCAAAACTATTTGAGTATTCAACAATATTTGTATAGCTTCTAAAATTACATAAAAGTTCATACTGCTTAAAGGAGTTTATTTCATCACTCTTTTCAAATACTTCTCTGAACTTATCGATATAGTTTACATCTGAACCAATATGATTCATAATACACTGGTCGTCATCTCCAACTGCAATTACTCTTAACTCTTGACTACTTGCTTGATAAATCGCTTTTATAAGCTCAAAGCTATCCTCATTTACATCTTGAAACTCATCTAACACTAGTACCGTTGTATGTGGTAATACGACATCTCCATCATTTATCTGAGTGGTTGCTTCTTTTATAGCTTGATTTAAAATATTTTCATCGCTACTGCTAGAAACTCTTGCTATAAGGTTGAGAGCAAAGGAATGAAATGTTTGCACTTCTATATCGTAAGAGAGAGCTCCCATTAGATTATTAAGTCTAGATTTAAACTCCCATTTTGCACTTTTAGAAAAAGTTAACATTACAAACTGCTCAGGTTTTATATCTTCTCTTAGTATTAATGAAGCAATTTTATGGACTAAAACCTTAGTTTTTCCACTTCCAGGACCTGCTAGAATCATCATTGCCTTTGTTTTTTTATCTTCTATTATTGCCTTTTGCTCATCTGACATTTCATCGAAAAGTTTATGAAATCGTTTTTTTGTTATGGGTTGTGATAGTTGTTCCTTAAGTAACTTATATTGCTTTTTAAACTCCTTAGTCGAAAGAGTGAAATAGTCCTTAAGAAACAAAATTGCCTTATAATCATCAAGTTGTAAACGCTTAGCATATTCACCCATAATATGGATAGACTCTATCTTTGTTTTATAATGTTGAGCTAAGCGATTTTTATACTCAACTAATGTATATTTTTTATTTCCAGATGCCTTCTCTTCTTTATAAATACTCATTGGGGAGTAACTAATGAACCTACCACTTAATAATTCTACAATATTTAAGTGATGAAGATAAAGTAGAGTTTTATCTATCTCTTTTATAACTACTTCTTTATCAAGTTGTTCATATAAATCTTTTAAAGAAAACTCTATGATTTTCTTATTCTTTGCCTCTACACCATCAGTAAAGATAGATAAAAGTCGTTTTGCTACACGATGCTTAATAAAAATAGACTCTTTGGTTTTATTGCTATTTTCAAATTTAAAATACCATAAATCTTGCTCTCTATTAGTTCTTTTAAAGATAAAGTTTGATTTATCTCTCCAATTTTTAATAATGGATTTGATAGTTTCTATGCTATTTTTAGTAATGACTTTTTTACTATGAAGATATTCATTTAACTCTCTCATTAAAACTTCTGAACTAGCCAAAGAATTTATATACTCAAAAAGGAGTATCTCCATCTTTTCTATATTTTGAAATTTATTAGCTGATTTTTTACTTATTTCAAGACTTAAATCTTTCGAGTTACCAAGTATGTCCATCTCTTTTAGCTGATTTATACTTAATGATATATCTTGTTTCTCATATCCTAAAATATAAGCAAGTTCATCTACTTGCACAGCTTCAATCTTACCTCTTCCTATAATATTTTGCAAAACTAATATAAGTTTTTGTTTCTCATCATCCGTATAGTTTGAACTATCTAATCTACTATGTAGCTTTTGGATACTTTGTGAAGCAATAGAATCAGCAAAAAAATTAGTCCTATTTCTTTTTCTACTTATATAACCCTCTCTCTCAAGCTCTAGCAAAACAGTTTTTACCTTTGTAGAGTAATCTAAAGAGTTGTCTTCAACATCCCAACCTGCATCTTTTGCTAATTCAAAGGCTGTTTTATTTATAACATCATTTTTTGAATTTTTTATGACTTTAAGTATAGTGTTTATTTCACTTGCTGTTAACTTGGAACGATTTAGTGAGATAAAATGTTTATCTAAATCATCTTCATCAAAAAGTATTGGACAATATGCATGTAACCTTTTATCTCTTGCCCCACGCCCCGCTTCTTGTGCATAACTTTCCAATGAATCTGAGACCTCATAGTGGATAACATTCATTATATTTGACTTATCTACGCCCATACCAAATGCAGTAGTAGCTACAATTACATCTATTCTATCTTCTATATAGTCTTTGAGAATATTCATTTTAACTGTTGATTCTAATTTTGAATGAAACGATTTTACATTTTTATTAGTATCAAGAGATAATTGCTCTGCTACTTTATCACACTCCTTCGTTGATGAAGGTATGTAAACTAAGGTTGAACCCTCATGTTCATTGAGTATTTTCAACAACTCTTTATACTTATCTTTACTTTTTGATTCAATAGCTTTATAAGTTAAATTTTTTCTCTCTGGAACTGCAAAATATTCATCTAGTTGAATACCTAAACCATCTAAAAAAAACTTCTTAATATCTTCAATAACACTCGGTTTAGCTGTAGCTGTAAAACAGGAGATTGGAATACTCTCTTGAAAACCTTTTTTTGCTTCTATAAGTTCTTTAATATACTCACATATATAGTAATAATCTTGTCTAAAATCATTTCCCCAAGTTGATAAACAGTGCACTTCATCTATAACGAATCTTTCTATAAGTCTATTTTTGAGTATTTTAAATATTGATTCTGAACGCAAAGACTCAGGAGCTATATACAATATATCAGCTTCACCATTTATGACAGACTCAACAGCTTCAATTCTCTCTAATGGACTTAAAAACCCACTAATTGCAACTGCTTTATAATTGGCTACATTGGCATTAAAACTAGTTATATGATCTTCTATAAGTGCTTGAAGAGGAGAGATTACTACAGTGATAGCTTTATAAGCAGATGATTTATAAACTGCTGGCAACCAAAAAGTAAATGTTTTACCACCACCAGTTGGTAAAATACATAAGAAATCTTCATCTCTTAAAGAAGCTTCAACTATCTCCCTTTGAGAAATTCTAGACTCATCAAGAAGACCAACATTTAATCTTGGAAAATCGTTAAAGCTATCAAAACCAAAAACTTCTTTTGAAAATTCTAATATATTATCACTAGCAATATCTATATCAAAACATAATTTTTTTTGTATATTTATAATACTTGGATAGTCAAAAAGTATCTTTGGTGGATGTGACTTTATCTCAATATGAGGTGTAAGGAGTGCTACAATATATGCTAATTCTACAGGATTTGACTCTATTATTTCTCTTAAATACTCTTTATTCATTATCCTTGTTTTATGTAATTCCATTATTAATAAATGAATTTCTTCTTGTTTTAGACTGTATAACTTCAAACTTTTTCGTATATATTCAAAAAAACCTTTGAAATAATTTTCATCTTTAAGAAGTGAATAGAATAAGTTTTGAATTTTAACATCTAAGCTTTTAAATTTATTTTCAAGTTTTAAAAACAATTCTATAGTTATCTTAGAATCTTCTACTGGATTATTTTTAAAGTCATCTTCGCTTTTGTAGTTTTTTGGTAAGCTGTGATGAGTTTTTTCATTAAACAGAAGAAGTGACAAGGGTAAAGTATCTATGATATTGTACTTATATAAGATTTGATTAACAGTCGTCTTTTTTAATTTTTCTAAATCAAAGGCTATAAAGTTATGCCCTGCGATAAACTCAGAATCAAGCGAATTAATAAATTCTACACTTTGTAAAATTTCTTTAGTTTTTAATTCTTTATCTTTATAAACAAACCCTAGTTCATATATTTTATTTGTGGATTTATCAACTTCAAGGTCACAAAAAATAATTGGTAAATTATTCATTAAGTCTTATTCTAAATTTATGAGGATTATCTTTTGCTATAAAAGACATAATTATCTGAAGTTCATATTTAAGGTTATTTAACAAACCAACAATATTCTGCACACAATCATCTTTTACTTGTAGTTGCATAATTTGCATTGTAACTCCCTTGTAATATTATTATAACAAAATTAATGTAAGTTAGCAATATACTCTCAAAAAACTTTAGGAATCAAACGAGAAGTATTTTTTGCATATTCTCTATACTCATCACCTTCACAGTGCCATAAGCTCTCTTCGTAAAACATTTTGACTAACATATTTACAACTAGGATTGCATACAATATCATCTCAACTCTGTTAAAATACATAAGTAGTACACCAAACATCGTTACGACAACTGAAGTGTACATTGGGTGTCGTATATAGGAGTATATTCCATCTTTTATAAGGGTACAATCCTCTTTTATATCAGGAACAATGTTAAAGTTTCCTAACTTGTTTTTCAAAAGTGCAGCAACACCAACTGCTAAACCTATCACTATAAAAATAGCACCTATATTAAAATATACGGTAGGCATTCCAAGAGGTAATAACATGAGTAATATCATTCCAAACTGCACACCAACTAAAATCTTACTTTTCATCTTTGCTTTTCTCCTACTAAAAAATTATGTATCTAAAATATCTATGGCTTCATGAGCATCTAAAATGCCAATAATCTTACTATCTACCCTTATTGCAGACTCAATAACTACATTATGAAGTTTTGATACTATCGTCACACTCAAAGGTCTATTACCTGGATTTTGTCTGATAACAGAGTATAAATGTTCAAGTATATTTATATCTGCATCAAGTCTAACTGAAAGGTTAATAGGCTCTGGTGGTTTTTCCTGAACCTCTTTTTTAACCTTTTTCGTCTCTTTTTTTGCTTCTCTTAGAGTCATTATCTTTGTGACCCCTATGCGTGTAAACATCTCTGTATGTGTAATCTTTGCCTTAAATGCAACTGGTTCTTCTAAGTCCATTTCCCCAAGTTGTTCTAGCTTATCAGAAAAGAGCATGATTTCTACATTGCCATGAAAGTCCATAAGATTTACTATGCCAAACTGGTTTCCTTTTTTACTTATCTTTTTTTGTATCTCTTCAACTTTACCTATAAAAATAGCAAAAGAACCATCTTTGATATTTTCTATCTCAGAAGAGAGCGTATAGTTTAGTTCATCTAGTTGCTCACGATACTCATCCATCGGATGCCCACTAACATAAAAACCTAAAGTCTCTTTTTCAAACTCTAGTATCTCTTTTAACTCATACTCATCAGAATTTTTTAACTCCAACTTCACATTGGTAATCTCTTCGTCATCTCCAAAGAGTGAACCAACAGCATTTTTCTTAGCATCACTTGCTTTTTTAGCAGTTTCCACTAACAAATC
>JALTUB010000125.1 GCA_027047745.1 Sulfurimonas sp. | reverse complement strand
CCTAAACCTCCACCATGAGAGGCAAGACCACCCTCCCACACTGCAAAAATTTTCATAGGATGTGCTAGATAAAAAGCTGGGTCGTAGAACAGACAGTGTCCAAGTCTTGCACCAACGACAATACCAACAACAGCGTAGATAAACATATTTTCTAGTTCATCGGCGTCTCTGCCCTCTTGTCTGTAAATCCACTTCATGTACTCAAGCCCAGATAGTATCGCTGTAGCAAATAAAATACCATACCAAAATACTCTTATGCTTCCAAAAGAAAAGGCTACTGGGTCAAGACTCCAAACAAAATGCTCCATGCTACTTCCTCAAAGCTTCAGCGATAAGTTCTATCGGATTTTTAAAAACCGTCTCAACACCAGCGTATCCCATAGAAGCATTTATCTGCATACGACATGCCGAACACTCAGCACTTACAACATCAGCTTTTGTCTCTTTTATCATGGCAGCTTTTGGAGTACCTGCAGCTTTCGCAAAATGGTACTTTTCACTCTGCATAGTCACTCCACCAAATCCACAACAAACATTTGGGTCACTCATCTCTACTATCTTATAGTTTTGACGCACTAAATTTCTTGGTTCTTTGTGTATGCCTTGCATCTTTCTTGCATGACAAGGGTCATGATAAGTTACTATCTTTGTATCTTTTTTCTTTGAAGCTAAAAGTTCTTCTAACTCTGTATGATGTTGTAACCACTCTGTTGCCATAAATATCTTTCGCTGGATACTTTTCGCCCTAGCTCTCCATGCAGGATCATCATGAAAATAGTGTTCATAATCAATCTTAAGCATAGCACTACAAGTTGCCTCTGGTACAATAATCGCTTCAACATCACGAGAAAAACTCTCAAAGTAAGCGATATTATGTTTTGCATTTGCATCTACAGTGTCAAAATCACCTGTAAAGTAAGCAGGTGCAGAACAGCACTTCTGATCTTTTGCTAAAAATGCGTCAATGTTTAAAGCCTCTAAAATCTCCAGAAGTGATTCACCGATGTCCGTATAGTTATAATTTGCCAAACAGCCAATAAAAACAGCCACTTTTCTCTTCCCACCATTGCTAATATTTTCTTCATGAGAGTTTAAAAAAGATGTTTTGCTAAGGCTTGGCAAGATTCTATCTGTTTTTAAGATAGGTAAAGAGATACGAGAGTTCATAGAGTTTGTCTCTGCTTTTATCTTAAATCCACAAGTTTGAAAAGTGTAACCAAGTTTAAACGCGATGTCATTTAACCATCTATGACGAAGAAGTGTAAAGAAAGCTTTTTTGTACCATGCTATGCCGAACTTTTGAGCTATGTCATTTCTAACCTGTTCTATTATCATATCTGTTGGAAGAGATTTTGGACAAACATCTACACAGTTTGTACATAAAAAGCATGACTCAAATATCTCTTTAGCCGTTTTATCTAGTTCTAAGTTACCTCGTTTATAAGCACCTAAAAGGTCTATAAATCCACGAGGAGATGTTACCTCATCTGCGTTTACATTATGAATAGTACAGACAGGAATACACTTTCCACACTTGATACAGTCATCAGCGACCTCTTCAAAACTAAATATATCTTCTAAATTTTTGCTCATCATTACACCGTTTTTGAAAATGTCTTTTTACTGCCTTTATGCTGGTGCATATAAGCATCAAACGCCATTGCAATATTTCTTATAAGTAGTGTTCCTGTTTGTGAACACTCTATATTTTTATCATCCATAGTTATTAGTTTCTCATCTGCAAAAGGTTTTAACTCTTGGATAGCCTCGGCAAAATAAGTTTTAAAATCAACACTATAAAGTTTCTCAAATCTTTTTATATCAAGTTTAAAGTTACTCATAAGTTCCATGATAACATGCTGACGAATCTGGTCATCTTCATTTAAAACGACACCTCTTTCAAATGGCAGTTTTCCAGCATCGATAGCCTCTTCGTACTCA
>JALTUB010000124.1 GCA_027047745.1 Sulfurimonas sp. | reverse complement strand
TCTTTCGCCATAGAACCAAATAATCCTAAAGAAATAATACCTTGAGAGGCAAGTTCTGGCTTGAGCTGTTTTAAAAAAGAAAGTATTTCATTCTTAGTGTGATACATAAGTGACTACTCCTTATTTTGATTTAATTATATCATAGAGCCACTTGCAGATTCCTACAAAAGTAGCTAATTTAATTTTTTACGACAAAAATTTAACAGAAAAGAGATTCAACTTATGTCTAAAATTATATCAACACTATCAAAAATGTGGCTTAAAGTTCTTAATCTTGAAAACTCGTTTATTTGTGACCTAAAACCCGTATCCGCTTTTTCAAAGCGTTATACAAACCTACCATCTTATAGATGGTAGTCGTTTAGTTTTTTTGGAAGATAATCCTATCAGTTAGTAGAAGAAAATACTCTTTTGAATAAAATTCTAAAATTGATTGGTCTTTAATAAATACTTTAACATCATCTTTTGCTTTTGCAATATCTAATATTTCTATTTTTTTTCTCAATAAATTTTTTAATATTTTTTCAGTCAATTCATCATTTTTTGCAAAGTTCCCACTCTTAACCATTCTCTCTTTAAGATGCACTAAGTTAAGCTTCATTCCTCTTTTAACATACCATTCAAAATCATACCAATCTCTACCCTTCACTCTGTTCTTCCAGTTTCTAAAGAGTAAAGCATGCATTTTACCTGCATATAGGTTTGGTAGTGTCATGGATACTATATTAAAGGTAGTGGGTAACAGGAGTGTATGAGGTGTTGTTTGAAACTTCAAAGGAGGATTAGTATCGACTTCAAATTTTATTTTCAAATTTTTACCACTATGTACACCATCTAAAATATTTGATAAATCTACAACTTCTAAGCTAAGAGTATGAATAGATGTGCCATTTTTTAAAAATGCTGATTCTATTGCACTTGTAGTAGATTTCACCTTTTTAGATAATTTTATAGAGATACCAAGTGCTTCAAACTCATCAACAATGTATGAAAAATAATACTCTAAATCAAACTCTTTATCTTTTTGAAGTAAACTAAAATCTAAATCTTCAGAAAACCTATCTAAGCCATGGACTATTCTAAGAGCAGTTCCACCATAAAATACAGCCTTTTGGAAGAAGCCACCACGATACAAGCCTAAAAGTGTCACCTCTTGATAAATCTCTTTTAAAGCATTTATGAGCTCATCTTCACTCTCTATTGTATATCTACTGAGCATCTGTTCAACTATTGTCATTTTTACCCTCTTTTGAGTATTTTATATAAAAACTCGACTCTTCTTGATTTAGTTATCTCTACATACACTCTTAGTATGCCTAGGTCAAATGAATCTAATTCATCCATATCTATTCTTAGATCATATAGCAAGTACTCTAACATCGCTTTTTTAGATCTGATAGATAAGCCTTTTGCTGTATATATTTTATCACATAGTGCTTTTTCAGGTGAAGCAATCATAAAATTACCTTGTTTTGAAGTAACTATGCTGACCCCTAATACAAACAATTTTTTATCTATGTGTTTAAATGTAAATAGACCATATTTATTAGAGAACTTTTTCGCCTTTTTTGTAGTAGCAGAACTTATCTCATCCACTCTCTCTGGTATAAGACCATGGTAAGAGAGAGCGTATTCATAAGATATATATGATGGACCATATAAATTATTAGCTATTATTTCTTTAGATACAAGTGTTTTTAAATATGGGGATTTGTAAACATAAAGACCTTTTTTTAATGGATATAAAAGCTTTTTTTGTCGCATATCGTTAATCTTATCATTAATACTCTTGTATCCATTTTCAATAAGAACACTTTTTATACTAGCATAATCAACTATAGGCATTTTTTGTAAAATATTTTCAATTAAATAATTCAATTTGTATGCCTTTATATAGATATATGGTTAAAAATCTATTATATAGTTAAAATTATACAATAAATTTTCTATTTTCTTACTCCTATTATCACTATTTTATATAAATAATATATAGTTTGCTATGGTTTATAAATAGTTTTTGACAATAGAGTATAATATGTATCAATAAAATATGAGGATATAAAAATGAAGAGTGTAAGTATATGGCATAATCCGAGATGTTCAAAATCTCGTACAGCATTAAAAGTAATTGAAGAGAATAATTGTGAAACAGAGATTATAAAATATTTAGAAAAAAGTCCTGATGAAACAGAGATAAAAAACATTTTAAAGATGCTAGCAATTACCCCCAGAGAATTAATGCGCACAAAAGAAGCTATTTACAAAGAGTTAAACCTCAAAGAAGAGATGAATGATGATAAACTAATTTTGGCAATGGCACAACATCCAAAGTTAATAGAGAGACCTATTATTATTAAAGATGGTCGTGCAATTATCGGCCGTCCAACTGAGAGAATTGCTGAATTTTTAAATCAATAGCTATTCCTTTTTAGGAACCACGGTTGTCCTAAAACATGAGTGGTTCAATATATGACACTATTTTAGGGAGGAAGATAGGACTAAAGTTTAAAAATCTTCCATTTTAAAAACTTCATAGGCAACTTCTTCATAGGGGTGTGTCTTTTTTAAAACTTCTATAGCTTCTTGTATAAGAGTATCGGGGCATATCATTTCAACCTTGTACTCTGGTACTTTTTTAAGAACATTTAACTCTCCCAAATAAGGATTAGCATTTCTAACAGGTTTAAATTGCCCCTCTCCTAATGACTCCCAAGAACATAGCTCATAATTATCAAATCTTCCAACACCTATTGCAAAGAGAGCTTCTTTAGTATTTTCCTTATCTGGTACAGGGACATAATAATTCAATTTATACATTTTTTTTCTTCAATTGATTTTTATAAGCAGCAGGATTCATATATTTACCACTTGTGTCATTTGTTCCCGATTCTTGTTCGTAAATTACTTTTTTTGTTTTAGCTTGGTATTGTGCTTGTCTAGTTTTTAGAGCTTTGCCATCAAGTTGAAGATCTGCTATAAGCCCACTCTTTAGATTCTCTAGTATGCCTAGTAATGTTTCTAGTTTTTCATCTTCTACTGAGATTTCAATTTTTCGCATATTTTCTCCAATATTTTTTTAGTTGCAATGGATATACCTTAGTATATTAATCCCAATCCAACTTTATTTTTGTCTGTATCAACTGAGAGAACCTGTATTTGAGGAAGGTACTGGTTAATAGAGAGTATCTCTAATGGATGAGAGATTCTTTTCGTACTCATCTTAGAGATATGAATCATACCATCATTTTTAAGTCCAATATCCACAAATGCCCCAAAATCTGTTATGTTTCTTACAACCCCTGAGATTATACTTCCTTCTTGCAAGCGAGAAATATCTCTCATGCCGTTTTGGAAAGGAATTTCTACTAACTCTTTTCTTGGGTCAAATCCAGGTTTCTTTAGTTCTTGAATAATGTCTTTGAGTGTTGCTTCTCCTACATGCAACTCTTTTGCTAATGTAGGGATATTAATGGTTTGTATATTAAGCTTCTGTACTCTTGAAGCCACCTCAAAACTTTCTGGGTGAATACCGCTAATATCTAAAGGGTTTTTTGCATCTTTAATACGAATAAACCCTGCTGCTTGCTCATACGCTTTTTTTCCTAAACCTTTAACGAGGAGTAGCTCACTCTTTTTTTTGAAATCACCATGTTCTTTTCTATAATCAATAATATTTTTAGCAATCCTTTCACCTATTCCAGCGACATGAGAAAGTAAGGAAAAAGATGCAGAGTTAATATCTACTCCAATACGGTTCACAATATCTTCTGTGACATCATCAAGTCTTTTTTGGAGGAGTTTTTGGTTGACATCATGTTGATACTGCCCAATCCCCAAAGATTTTGGGTCAATTTTCACAAAAGTAGCAAGAGGGTCTCTGACTCTTTGTGCAATAGAAATCGCCCCTCGAATGGTTACATCAAGTTTTGGATACTCTTCTTGGGCTATTTTTGAAGCAGAATAGACAGAGGCTCCTGCTTCTGAGACAACTGTATAGCTGATATTGATGCCTTCTTTAGCATTGAGTGTGGCAAAAAACTCTTGTGTCTCTTGAGAGCCAGTTCCATTGCCTATGGCAACCCCTTGGATATGATACTTTTTTATAAGCTTAAGGACTTCTTTTTTGGAAGCTTCATATGCTTTTTTTGGCGGTGTTGGGTAGATAACTGCTGAGTCAAGATAGTGCGCATTTGCATCAATAACAGCGAGTTTACAGCCACTTACAAATGCGGGGTCAACACCTAAGAGTATTTTTTTACTCACAGGTGGTGTCATAAGAAGTTGTGAGAGATTTTTTCCAAAAGTATTGATAGCAATACTATCGGCTTTCTCTTTGAGTTGCTTATGGACTTCTCTTTCTATAGAGGGGAGTAAGAGTCGTTTGAGACCATCTTTATAGGCTGCAAAGAGAAGCTCTTTTGAACTTGAGGCATTCCGAGGGATTTTATACTGTTTTATATTTTCCTCGACTCTTTGCATATCTATGGTGATTTTTATAGTGAGTTCTTTTTCTTTCACGGCTCTCATTATTGCAAGGTATCTATGTGAGGGAATATAGGCTATTTTTTGCGATTCATTTGCTAGATTTTTGTAGGTACCATTACTTTGAAAGTTTTTTGTGGGTTTAGTAACAATGAGTCCATGACGAAGCATTGTATTTCTGATGGCTTCTCGCTCACGATGGTTATCGGCATAGCGTTCTGCTAAAATATCTTGTGCACCAATTATAGCTTCTTCTGTAGATTTAACACCATTTTTTACAAACTTTTTAGCTTCATGTTCAAATGCACTCAAAGAGAGTTTTGCTAAACTCAGAGTGTTTGCTAAAGGAGTAAGTCCTTTTTTTACAGCCTCTGTTGCACGAGTAGACTTTTTCTCTTTGTAGGGTCTGTAAATATCCTCTAAAACACTTAAGGTCTGTGCTTCATCAATAGAGTGTATAAGAGTCTGGGTAAGTGTTGCACGCTCACCAATAAGTCTGCTTATCTCCTCCTTTCTAAGCAGAAGTGCTTGAGTCATTTGATAGATAGCTTCAAACTCACGCAGTACTTCATCACTTGCTGAACCTGTTAACTCTTTACGGTATCTTGCTATAAAGGGAATTGTTGCTCCATCGTCTAGGAGTTTGAGAATATTTTTGATATGCTCTTTTGCAAGCTTTGTATTGCTTGAGAGTGTATTGATTAAATTGTTTGAAGTTGTGTTGTTTTGCGGCATAGGATTTCACTTTTTTTCTTTGACGCAATTGTATCGCTCTTTTTTGTTACAAAGAGCAATAAATAAGAAAAAAGCTAAAGAATGTATAATTTCTTTGGTTTAGTGAGCACTCGCATTAACTTAATGAAAGCCGGTATGGAGATAGTATTAAGATGAAAAGTTTTGAAATAGAGGTAGTATAGCTCTGTTATTTTATGCTAGATAGAGTTTTAGCGTACTTTAAATCGATACTATTTGTAAAAATATTCCCAAAAGCTTACTACTCTTATATTATCTTGTATTTCATTTCTAAATTTATTTTGATTATATGTGATTAGTATTTTTTCATCTACTTCAAAAGGTAGCTTTAAAAGTCCATTAAACTCTCTTTTTAGATTTTGATCATTTAGTTCATAGCATACTTGTATGGCAATAGTTTTATTTTGTTTTCTAGCTACAAAATCACACTCATTATCTTTATTGTAAAAAAACAGTTCAAACCCTTGTTTTTGCAGTTCTGTAAATACAAGATTTTCAAAAAGTTTGCCATAGTTATTTGTAAAATTAAATCCAAGTTCCATAAATCCATTATCACATAAATAAAGCTTCTTTTTATTATTTTGTTGCTCTTTTAGAGAATAAGAAAATAGTTTTAACTCTTCAAAAAGGTAACTATCTTCTAAATATGAGATATATTCTTTTGTAGATTTATCATTTATATCTATAGCCTTTGATAAAGATGCGTAAGAATAAAGAGAAGTTAAATTAGTAAGAGAGTAAAAACTTAATTCCTTGAAACTTTTTATATCTCTAATTTGATTGTTTGATACACAATCTTTTAGTAAAATAGTATCATAATATGTTTTTAAAATTTCTCTTTTAAAATCAACCTTTGCATCATAAACTTCGACAAATGAACCATATCTCATCATATTATCAACTATATTTAAAACTTTTGGTAGATTTTTATTTAAACTCAAGTAATCATCTATATTATTTATTTGCAATATCTCTTTGAAATTTAAAGGGTAAACCTTTGTAGATATATATCTCCCTGTTAGGAGTGTGGCAAGTTCTCCATTTAGAAGTGAAGAGTTTGAACCTGTTATAAATATCTTTATAAATTCCTCACTATCATAAACACTTTTTACATATTTTTCCCAACCATTAATCGCTTGAACTTCATCTAAAAATATATATTTTATATCACTATTTGTGAGTTTTTTTGCTGTTTGTAAGATGCTATAAAAAGATGTTGCATCATTTGAATATTGGATAAAAAATGGGTCATCAAGATTTATGTATAATATCTCTTTTGGATCAACTATTTTACTTAAGTGATTTATTAATAGTTTAAATAGTGTAGATTTACCACTTCGTCTTATCCCTTGTAATACTTGTATATGTTTTGTATCAAGATTATTTACAAGGGTTTTAAATATCTCTCTTGGATAGAGATTTACATATGGTTTTTCCCAGTGTTTATTT
>JALTUB010000123.1 GCA_027047745.1 Sulfurimonas sp. | reverse complement strand
AACTGGGCGTGGAACTTGTATCACTTTTACGCCCGTTTTTGAGCAGGTCTATTTCTGTGCGCAGATCCTTTATTACTGATTTTAACTCGTCTATGACAGATAAGGCTTCCGATAATTGCCTACGCAAATCAATGATCTCCTGCTTGAGGCCATCATATTCTTTCTTCGTTATGGTTATTGTCTCTTCGATGGTTCAAAGAAACTTTATTTTTTCGAAGGTACGTAATGCCATTGCAAAAATCTATTCACAATCCATTGTTAATTATTGCTGCTGAGTGGTAACCAGCTTGCATATAACGGTGCGGGCTATGGTGCGTGCCGCAGTTTAATGTTTTGTTTTCTATTTTCCAGCATCTTCCATTAATGTATAATCTTTATATTTACAACGATTTGCGGCATGCACTATGAGCCGATGTTGTGCGTTCGGCTTTCATCTTTTTATAGATCATCTTTCGCTTTTTGTCTTATTATTTCACTATTTATTTTGTCAAAATATGACAGCATTACAAAACTTGTCGAAAATCCATCATTTTCAATTACTGGTAATGCGTTAATTTTCCAAAACTAAAAATAAATAATTATATATCAATACAATACAAGCGTTCTTTGATTTTTTGATTTGAATTGACTTATAGTTTTGCATTTTTAAAAATGTAAGACTATGAATTCAGGAAAATATGTTTTTGCCCAACTTTTACAGTTTGTCAACAGGTATGAGTTTGAAAAGTGCGTCAAACGTTATAATGGAGATTATCGCGTAAGGCATTTGAATTGCTGGAACCAGTTTGTACAGCTTTTCTTTGGCCAACTCACTTCCAGGAATTCATTACGGGATATTTGTACTTGTTTGAAAGCTCATAAAAACAAGCTTTATCATTTAGGGATAAAACAAAACGTTAACCAGTCATCTCTTTCCCGTGCAAATGAAAGCAGGGATTGGAGGATATTTGCCGACTTTGGGGAATATCTGATAAAACTGGTCCGGCCACTTTATTCAAACAGTCCAATCCCAAACATTGATATTGACAATGAGATATTTGCACTTGATTCAACAACAATATCTTTAAGTATCAACCTGTTTAAATGGGCAAAGGGGAAGTATTCCCGGGGAGCTGTAAAAGTTCATACACTGCTCGATTTGAGGGGAAGTATTCCTACGTTTATCCTTATAACGGATGGCAAGTATCACGACAGTAACGTACTGGATGTTATGACCCCTATACCTGAAGCAATCTATTTAATGGATAAAGCGTATATCGATTTTGTGGCTTTGTACAACATGCATAAAGCAAAAGCTTTTTTTGTTTCAAGGGCAAAATCCAAAATGGCCTATGTTGTTGTCGAAAGTAATTTCAATATTGATGAAAGAACAGGACTAAGAGGTGACAAGGTAATACAACTCACTGGCCAAAAGTCCAGAAAACTCTATCCTGAAAACCTCCGTATAGTTGAATATTACGATAGAGACAAGGATGTATCGCTGGTTTTCCTAACTAACAATTTCGAAGTCTCGGCACTGGAAGTTGCACGGTTGTACCGTAACCGCTGGCAGATAGAAGTGTTTTTCAAGTGGATAAAACAAAATATGACTATAAAAAAGCTTTGGGGCCATTCTGAAAATGCGGTCAACGTCCACATTTGGATTGCCATTTGCACATACCTGATTATTGCGTATATCAAACATTCGATTAAGAGTACGCTCTCAATTTATGAAATAATGCAAATACTTGGAGTATCAGCATTGGATAAAACCCCGATAAAAGAGCTTCTCACTGAATCAGAAGTCAATCAAAATGTCAAAGAACAGTATAATTTATTTAATGTAGATTTTTAACGCATCAGTAGTAAAAACTAAATATGAATGCACAACATAAAAATAACGGGAGAGAAACCGGTATGAACCCCATTCCCCTGTCCGATCTGGATTTTTTAAAAGAAAAACAAACCGAATTTGAGAGCATG
>JALTUB010000122.1 GCA_027047745.1 Sulfurimonas sp. | reverse complement strand
TCAAAAAGCAATTGATCAAAGTAACAGTGTAGTAATGTTAGATTTTGCAGAGCAATCATATCTAGTGCTTATGGGCAAAAGCAATATACTTTTAGATAAGTTTACTGACAATAAACCAACTTCACAAGAGGATTTTGAATCAATCCTTCAAGATAGACACCAAGAACTTGACAACTTTTTAAACAAAGAGCCTCAAACAAATAGCTCTAAAGATGCACTACAAGCTTATAAAGAGAGAGCAGCTTCTATGATTTACGAGTCATAAACAAGCTTTTATTTCTTTGTCTGCTTAACAAACCTATCTTTAAGTAACTTTTTCATAGTATTTATGTTAGCTACACTTAGTTTGTAGCTCTCATCCATCTGCTTACTTATATGAAAAACTTCTGTTACTGTTATGCCGTATGGGTCTTTTTTCTCTTTAACCAACTTTCCATCATCATTAAAAGAGTATAAAACTAAATTTTTACGAGCTTTTTGAATATAATAAGTTACTACAATTTCATCTGAATGTTTTTTTTCTATCGCTACAACCACTTTTTGATTATTATCATATTCGCCAGCTAGCTGTAATATTTTTCTCATTGATTCAATATCTATATAACCCACATAAAACTTATTGTACAAGTTTTGATACCTTTGAGTTTTAAAACTCATTAAAAACTTCATATCTAAGATATGTGTTTTATGACTTCTCAAAGTTTTTGTAATCCATGACATAGTATTATAGTATCTAAATGGATGAAGTTTTAAAGTATGTGCTTCAATCATTTTTGAAGACCATTTTTTTTCTTTTGGAGCTAAAGTTCTTCTTTGACTTGAAGATTGCTTTATATACTCTAAAACATCAGAAGCAGAATACTCTTTTGTAAACCAAACCTTACAAAAAGAGGGAAATTGCTTAACCCCTGTTGCACCCTCATTGAGTATTATTAGTGCTTTTATCTCGTAGTTAGGAAATATTATGTCTAGCAGTGCTTTCTTCTTACGGAGTCTTCTTCTTAGTTTTAAAACAGACTTAACAAGTGTCATTTCAACAAAGTAAAGCTCATTATTCTTACTAACAAACATTGCATCAAATTCACTTATTTCTCTACTTTTAGTTCTATATACTATCTGCTCTTTTTCACTAATAGATAAAGTATTCGCATATGCCTTATGTCTATTTTGATGGAAACCTTTTAGTATAAACTTATCTATATAATCATTCTCTTCTGCATATCTTAAAAGTTTTTCATAAAGAAAATTTTCATATGCTTCACCCTCAAAGGAACGATATGAACTAAGATAAGCAGGGTCATCATGTTCTATTCCACTAGCTATCAAAGATAGTAAATGCTTTGTATTATAATCATAGTGAAACATATTATCGGAAATATCATTCTTTTCTAAATTTTTAATAGAACTTGAAATTTCTAACATTATATTACCATCCTATTATTTGAGAAAAAATCATCTATGCGATTTCTGTATTCTAGTATATCATCAATACGGTTAACATCATTACGAAGGAGAGAAGCACCTTGATAACCTTTTGAATATGTATGTGTATGTTTTCTAAACATACTTACACCATGTCCACCATAAAACTCTATCATTTTATCAAAATGTTCCATAATAATTTCATGTTTGAGCTTTTGGTCTATATATTCACTTCCTGTGCGAAGTTGATTGAAAATCCATGGAGCACCAACTGCACCTCTTCCTATCATAACACCATCTGCTCCAGTATGCTCTAACACCCATTTTGCTTTAGAGTATGAATCAATATCACCATTTGCTATAACAGGTATAGACACAGCTTCTTTAATCTCAGCAATAGCATCATAATCAACAGCAGACTTAAACTTTCCAGCACGAGTTCTCCCATGAACAGCTAAAAAATCAGCTCCACTAGCTTCAACTACCTTAGCAATTTCAACATGATTTTTATCTTCAAAACCAAGTCTAATTTTTACACTTGTCATGTTCTTATCTGATGTATCTTTTATAGTTTTTATAATATCACCCATAAGAGGTAAGTTTAAAAGAAGAGAACTTCCACTTCCATGTCCTACAACTTTAGGAACAGGACATCCACAGTTCAAATCTATCACATCAATACCATCATGCTCATTTAAAATCTCTACTGCATTTCGTACAACACCAACATCAGAACCAGAAATCTGTACAGAGTAAGGATCTTCTATCGTACTTTTTTCTAACATATGTAAAGTTTTTTCTGATCCATGAGCGAGGGCATTAGAACTGAGCATTTCACTGACTGTAAGATCAGCTCCAAACTTTTTTACTACACTTCTAAATGGTAGGTCTGTAAAGCCCGCAAGAGGGGCTAGTACATATATTGGTTTATCAAAAGATAATTTATTATTCATTAAATTTAGATGAAAAGTTCTAAATTAAAAGGCTGATTGCACTCTTTTAAAGTACGATAAGCTTTAAAATTTTGAAATTCATCTGGTTGAGAAATCTCAAGAATAGCATATGCAGGTTCAAGCATTTCTAAATCAAGTAAAGTGTAAAGATAAGCGTCCATTGCCTCTTCTTTTTCATTACTAATAGTTTCAAATAGTTTAATCCTTTGATCAGGAATCATAGAAGATGAAGTTATTTTTGAAATTTTCATATAATCTTCTTTATTTAATTCTAATTTAGAGCTTAATTCTTGTAAAGCTTCGTTAGATATTTCTAAAGTATTTTCATCTGCATTTACACGAGATAATATGATAAAAAGAGCATCTTTTGTTAAAAATTCCTTATATTTATTGATATTGGCAACAGATGCTTTTTTTACAAAATCACTGTAAACCTCTTCGCATAACGACGGAGTATATTTTTTAGCATTAGAGAGTATATCTTCACTTGAAATATCACCTTTTTTATACATGTTTCTATTGTTTTGAACAACCAATGGATTTATTGGTAAAAGTGAATGTGACTTCAAATCTACAACTTCACCATTTTTGATCTTCTCTATTGACTCTAAAACATTATTGATTTTTTTTGTTTTTTCATCATCCGAATCTAGTTCAATCTTTCCATTAGGAAAAACAGTGCTATGGTCTAAAAGATTACCAAATAGTGTAAATGGTGCAGTCTTTAAGTTATGTTTTCTATTAACCTTACCTAAGTAAGCATCTATAATAGAGTTAAAAAGCTTTTCATAATCTTTTTCAGTTCTGCGAATCTTTAAATTTGCAAGCATGCTGTAAAAGGACATATGAACAACACTAGCAACATAAAGAACAAAAACTGGTACTATTACCAATAAAGCTATGGAAAGTGATGGTAAAGGTATACCAAAAAAGTCTATCACTATTGTTCCATGCGTTAGATATGCATAAACATACCAACCTACTAGAGCCATTAACACAAATGCTGCTATCGAATATCTTTTGATGTGCATAATTAAATTCCTTACTTAGATTTTTCTACTATTTCTCTACAATCTATACAATAGATTGCATGAGGCTTAACTTTCAGTCTTTGAAAACCAATATTGTCTTCACACATTTCACAAATACCATAATTGCCAGACGATATTTTTCCAAGAGTAACATCTATTTCTCTTAGCTCTTTAGCCTGTTGTTGTACTATAGCACTCTCAACCATAGAGTTATTATTAACTGAAGCATGATCACCTTCATCATTTAACTCTAAAGCATTAAGCTCAGCTAGTTCACTATTAACGCCGTTAATATTTTTATTTATCTGATCTTTACGGCTCTCTAAAATCTCTTTAAAGTAGCTTGTTTCACTATCTTGCAATCTTTTTCCTTCACTTATGATATGGGTGGTTACTCAATATTGAAAAACCTCTGTAAATTTGTTCTAGTAAAACAACTTTTGCAATTTTATGGCTCATAGTTAATTTACCTAGACTTATCACAACATCACTCTCTTTTAAAAAGCTATCCTCGAAACCATACGCTCCACCCAATAAAAATTTCACAGACATTTTATCATTTAATAGCTTACTAAATTCAAAACTATCGATTATTTTTCCATCAGGATGCAAAATAACACTAAAAGACTTCTCGGTATATGGTTTTAAAGCCCTTGAATAAGCCTGTTGTGAGGCTACTGGAGAAATAGTGTGTGATTTCGCTACATCTTTTGGAAAAAGCTCTATATCTGTTACTTTTGCAAAGCGACTTATCATTTTTTCTAATTCTTTATACAAAGGGTCGTAAATACTCTTCTCTTTTTTTGCGATTGAAACAATATCTATATTCATGATTATGCGACCATTGCACTACCAATAACATGGTAAGTTATATGGTTAAATTTATCATCAAATCTTACACCACCTATAGCAGCTACTGGATGTTTACTTTTAGATGCTATTTTTTCAATAGAATCGCCTAGAACAACACTAACATCATCTTTTGTGCTAGTTTCTCTATATGCACCAAGACCTATATAGTTTAAATCCATCTCGTTAGCCTGAATAACTTCTTCTTCACTGTGGGTTGATATGCCAAGTAATTTATCTTCTTTTATTACACTTCGCACTATTTTTACAGCTTTATATATATCTTCATCTATAGCTCTTAAATCTTCTTGACCTAGATGAACACCATCGCAAAATTCTATAAGTTCATAAGTATCATTGACTATTAAAAAGCCATTATAATGCTTTCTAATATATATAAGTTGTTGTTTGATAAAAGCAATATCAGCATTTTTGTTTCTATATTGCAATATCTCTGCATTTTTAGTTTTTGCAATCTCTAAAAATGATTTCAATGATACACCCTTGTTATCAAGCATATCTTGATCACATAGTGCATACAATCTCATGCTAAGCTTTAAAAAGAGTTAAAAGGTCAGCTAAAGTTTTCTTTAACTCATTTCTGTTAACAATCATGTCAATAGAACCATGCTCTAGCAAAAACTCTGCTCTTTGAAATCCATCTGGAAGCTCAGAACCAATAGTTTGCTCAATAACACGCTGACCAGCAAAACCAACTAAAGCACCTGGCTCTGCGATAATAATATCACCGAGGTTTGAAAAAGATGCACTTGAACCACCCATAGTAGGGTCAGTTAAAACTGATATAAAAGGTAATTTGTTGTTCGATAATTTTGCAAGAGCTGCTGATGTTTTACTCATCTGAAGAAGTGAAAATGTTGATTCTTGCATTCTAGCTCCACCTGAAGCACTTAAGATGATTAGACCTTCTCTGTTTTTAATAGCTCTATCAACTGCACGAACAATTTTTTCACCCTCAACAGATCCAAGAGAACCACCCATAAAAGCAAAATCAAAAATCACAAGTTGAGTAGGGACACCATTCATAGTACATGAACCACTAACAACTGAAGACTTTCTTCCTGTCTTAGCAAATCCCTCTTCAATTCTCTTTTTGTATGTTTTTTTATCAGAAAATTTAATAGGATCAACAGGGATTAGATTTGCGTCAAACTCTACAAATGAATTTTCATCTGTTAAAAGTTCTAATCTCTCTTTAACACCAATACGAAGATGATAGCCACATTTTGGGCATACATAACTTTGGTTCTCTACCTCTTTGTGATACATGAGAGAGTTGCATGATTTACATTTTATCCAATGAGATGATGCTTCTGCCTTAGTTGGCTGTTTATTGTCAAAAGTTTTAGTGAAAAGATTGATTAAGTTCACAAAGATTTCCTTGAATATATAATTAAGAATGATTATATCAAAAAATGTATTAATTTTAAGGAATTTTTGTAAAACTATTGAAGAAAATTGTAAGTATCTTATAAAAACTACTCAAAAATATGAGTAGTTTTATATGTAATTATTTTAACAAAGAGTCAACAATACTTCTTGCAGCTTCTCTACCATCAAGGGCAGCAGTTACAACAAGGTCTGCACCACGGAAACAATCACCACCAGCATATATACCAGCAGTTGTAGTTTCGTATGTCTCTTTATCTATAATAATCCCACCCCATGCATTTGTCTCGATTCCATTTTCTGCTAGAAAAGATGGAACAACTGGATCAAACCCAAGTGACATTATAACAATATCTGCATTTACTCTACTTTGACTGCCTTTAACTTCTTCCATTCTCTGGCGTCCACTTTCATCTTTAACACCTAAAGTTGTTTTAACGATTTCAATAGCAATTGCATTTCCATTTTCATCTAAAATAATCTCTTTTGGAGATGCTAAAAATGTAAAATCAATGCCCTCTTCCATGGCATTTCTAAACTCTTTTTTACTACCTGGCATATTAATCTCATCACGACGATATAAACATGTTACTGACTTTGCACCCTCTCGTTTAGCAGTTCTAACACAGTCCATAGCAGTATCACCACCACCGATAACAACAACATTTAGATCTTTAAAATCATACTGTTTATCATAGTCAATTTTGAAATTTTTTCTTTGTATATTTGTCAAGTAGTCCATTGCTATATGAACATTTGGTGCAGACTCTCCAGCCAATGATGCACTCTTACCTTTAGTCGCTCCAACACCTATAAATATAGCATCATGCGTTTTTTCTATCTCTTCAAATTCTATATCTCTGCCTACTTCACAATTTAAAACCAGTTTTAAACCAGCTTCAACAAGTAAATCAACTCTTCTCTCAACAATATGTTTATCTAACTTAAAGCTTGGGATACCATAAGTCAAAAGTCCACCTGCCCTATCTGCTGTTTCATACATTGTTACAGATATACCAGAACGCAATAAATAAGTTGCAACAGAGAGTCCAGCAGGTCCACTTCCTATAACTGCAACTTTTTTATCTGTTGTGATTCCAGGAAACTCTGGTTTATACCCAGCTTTAAATCCAGCTTCAGTGATATGTGTTTCAACAGAACCAATAGTAATAGCACCATGACCATCATTTAAAGTACAATCACCTTCACACAGTTTGTCATGAGGGCATATTCTTCCCATTACTTCAGGAAATGGAGAAGGCTCATTTGAGAGTTTAAAAGCAAATTCCAAATCTTTTTCACTTACAGACTTCAACCATTGAGGAATATAGTTATGCAGTGGGCATTTGTTTAAACAAAATGGGTCTCCACACTGAATACATCTTTCACTTTGTGTTGAGGCATCATCAGACTCAAAAACTTCATATATCTCACCAAAATCTTTTACTCGTTCTACGACTAATCTTTTTTGGGGGTCTATTCGCTCAGTTGTTAAATATTCTCTCATATTAGTCTCCTTTCTCTACATTCAATGGTAATTTTGTTAAATTTTTAGGTTTTACAAGCCAAAAGTTTCTTACTTCAACTCTAAAGTTTTCAAGTAAATCTTTTGCTTTTTCACTACTTGTCTCAACCAAATAATCTTTTAACAATCGTTTTAGGTAGTGTCTAGCTTCATCACCCTCATCAGTGTCAATTCTTACAGCTTCTACCAGTTCATGATTTACATTTTCTATAAATGTATGATCAGTATCATAAACAAAAGAGATACCACCTGTCATACCAGCACCAAAGTTGATACCTGTACGACCAAGTATCACTATGATACCACCTGTCATATACTCACAAGCATTATCTCCAGTACCTTCTACAATCGCCAATGCACCAGAGTTACGAACACCAAATCTTTCGCCAACGCTTCCAGAAATGTATAGTTTACCACCTGTTGCACCATAAAGACAAGTGTTACCACCAGCAGAGAAACTTTCACCTTCGTTTTTAGATGTGATTACTATCTTACCACCATGCATACCTTTAGCAATATAATCATTTGCAACACCATCTAAGTAAATAGACACACCATTTATCAAAAATGCACCAAGAGCTTGACCTGCTACACCTGTTAAGTTCATGGTAATAGTATCAGACTTAAGTCCTGCATCACCATAATATTGTGCAATCTCACCACTTGTTAAAGCACCAAAACTTCTATGAATATTTTGGATTTCACGCTTAATACGAATAGGAACATCAGGATGTTTGATAGCAGTGTATGCTTCTTTAAGTACATCTTTTTCAAAACTATTATCATCAAATGTAGGATTGAATTGTTGTTGATGAGTATTTACACCTTTTCCTTCATATAAGATATTTGAAAAATCAAACTTTTTAGCAAAAGCATCATCTTTTACTTTAAGTCTGCTTACTTGACCTATCATCTCTTCCATAGTTCTATACCCAAGTGTTGCCATGATAGAACGAACATCTTCTGCTAAAAGAGTAAAAAAGTTTACAACTTGATCAACATGCCCTTTAAAGAACTCTTCACGGAGTTTTTCATTTTGAGTTGCAATCCCAACAGAACATTTATTTACATGACAGATACGAAGCATTTTACATCCAACGATAGTTAAAACACCTGTACCAAAAGCAAAAGATTCAGCACCAATAAGTGCAGCTTTTACAACATCAATACCAGTTTTAAGTCCACCATCAGTCTGTAATTCAACAAGACCTCTAAGATTATTTGCTTTAAGAGCATTATGAGCTTCTGAGAGTCCAATCTCCCATGGATTACCTGCAAATTTTATCGAAGTAAGTGGAGCAGCACCTGTTCCACCATCACCACCAGAGATGATGATTTTATCAGCATAAGCTTTTGCAACACCTGCTGCAATTGTTCCAACACCAACAGTTGAAACAAGTTTAACTGCTACTCTAGCTTTAGGATTTACTTGTTTCATATCAAAGATAAGTTGTGCCAAATCTTCAATAGAGTAAATATCATGATGAGGAGGTGGTGAAATAAGTGTAACACCTGGAACTGTATGACGAAGTTTTCCTATAAGTGGAGTAACCTTATGTCCTGGAAGTTGTCCACCCTCACCTGGTTTTGCACCTTGTGCAACTTTTATCTGAATCTCCTCTGCTGAACGAAGATAAGCTGGAGTAACACCAAAACGACCTGATGCAACTTGTTTTATCTTAGAAACTCTGTCTGTACCAAAACGAGCTTTATCCTCTCCACCTTCACCAGAGTTTGATTGACCACCGATTCTATTCATAGCCATCGCGATAGTTTCATGAGCTTCTGGAGATATTGAACCCAAACTCATAGCTGCCGAAGCAAATCTTTTAAAAATCACTTCTTTAGGCTCAACTTCAGAAATATCAATCGCATCTCTTGCTGAATCAAACTCAAAGAAATCACGGATAAATTTAAGACCACGATTGTTTACAATCTCTTTATATTTATCAAAGTCTTCTTTTTTACCACTTTTTGACATAGCATGAATAGCATGAATAACAGATGGACCAAAATCATGATGCTCTTGTCCACTATAAAATTTATAGTATCCACCAATATTTAGAGGAAAGATTTTGTTAAATCCTGTATCTTTAAATGCAGCCTTATGATAAGTTGATAATCTCTCATCAATATCTTCATAGTTAAGACCTGGTATTACATTGTATGAACTCTCAAAACAATCTTTAGCAATTTCATTGCTTAATCCCATCACATCAAATAGCCCAGAGTTTCTATATGAAGCGATTGTTGCTATACCCATCTTAGACATGATTTTTAGCAATCCACCGTTTATAGCACCATGAACTAATTTTAAAGCTTCTGCACAAGTTATGTTTAATACTTTTGACTTTTGAAGTTCATGAGCAACAGTTGTAAAAAATAGATTAGGATAAATCGCAGATGCACCATAACCTAGTAAAACTGCAGCACTGTGAGAATCAACAACTTCGCCAGTAACACAAATCATGGAAACAAGATGACGAACTTTTTCTTTTAGTAAGGCTTGATTTAGACGACCAACAACCATAGCCATTGGCATAACTTTCATATCTGAAGAAAACTCTGCATCATCTAAAATAGCTACACGAGTACCTTCATTTTTTACAGAATTTATAACTTTTTCTACTAAAGAATCTAGGGAAGCTTTTAAGTCTGTTTTATATGTTGTCGAGAATGTATTGTTATGATAAAAAGCTTGGTATCTTGGTGATTTTTTATCGCCAAAACTCTTAAGAACTTTTAGTTTTTCGCTTGTAATGATAGGGCTTATTGATTTTAGACGCTGTGCATGAGTTGGGATTTCATCTAAAATATTATGAACTTCACCAAAACCAGTATTTAGACTCATAACAACTTTTTCACGAATCGGGTCAATAGGTGGGTTTGTTACTTGTGCAAACTTTTGTTTGAAATAATCAGAAAAATTTCTTTGTTTATTTGAAAAAGCAGCCAAAGGAGTATCGTCACCCATACTTCCAACAGCTTCTTTACCCTCTTTCATCATAGGCTCAATAACTTGTTCAATAATCTCTTGTGTGATATTGAAATATCTTTGACGCTTTATCATATCTTCTACATCTATATCTTTAGATGAAGTGTATTGCTCTTCAACATGTTCTTGAAGATATACCATGTGTTCATTAAGCCATTTCATATATGGATTTGAATCTTTTAAATACTCATCTATTTGCTTGCTTTTAAGCACTTTACCAAATTTTAAGTCAAGTCCAAGCATTTCACCAGACTGCAGGCGACCACGCTCTTTTATCTCATCTTCTGCAATATCTACAACACCATACTCAGAAGCGATTAAAAGATTATTATCATTAGTAATGATATATTTTGAAGGGCGAAGACCATTTCTATCTAGTACACAACCGATATATCGACCATCTGTAACACTAAATGCAGCTGGACCATCCCAAGCTTCAAATACTGTTGAGTGGTACTCATAAAATGCACGAAGTGCTGGATCCATATGTGGTGCATTTTGCCATGCTGATGGAATAACTGCACGAACTGCTTTAAAGAAATCCATACCATTTACGATAAGAAATTCAAAAAAGTTATCGGCTGATGCACTATCTGAAGAGTCTAGTTGTAAGATAGGTAAAATTCTTTGTATCTCTTCATCAGTAAAAACTTCAGACTTTATAGATTCTGATTTGATTTGTACATTGATACGATTTCCCTCAACAGAATTTATCTCTCCATTATGAGCTACTGCACGAAATGGTTGAGCTAAACGCCACTCTGGAAGTGTATTTGTTGAAAATCTTTGATGAAAAAGTGAGAAAGAGATTTTAAAATCTTTATCTTGAAAATCTTTATAAAACTCTTTAATATGCGTTGGCATAACAAGCCCTTTATATGAAAGAACTTTTGAACTCATAGAAGCTATGTAGAAATCTCTTTCATTTACCAACTCATGTTCACACTCTTTACGAGATAGATATAATAAGGCGTCAAATCTATTTGTAGCCATTATAGAGTTTGGAACGATAAACATTTGTGTAATGATTGGCAGTGATGCCATTGCTTGTTCACCAAGAGCATTTACATCTATAGGAACTTCACGACGAAGTACAACTTTTAAGTCATTATTGTTACAAATATTTTCAAGTGTATCTAAAAATTTCGCATCTTTTGTGAAAACAGAAGCAACTGCAAACTGTTTAAGTAGTTCAACACCACTTTTTTGTGCAACTTTACGCATAAACGACTCAGGCATAGATAGAAGAAGTCCACTTCCATCACCTGTTTTTCCATCTGCTGCAACAGCACCACGATGCATCATACGCTCCAACGCAGTAACTGCATCATTTAAAACCTTATGTGAAGGCTTGTTTTTAATATTTGCAACAAGTCCAAATCCACAGTTATCTTTAAATGATCTTAATAAATCATGATATTCAACCATACTGGCTCCTAAATTTTAAAATTTATATAAGTTTTTTCTATATTTAAGCTAACTTTAATCTAACTTAGTCTATTTAGACAATAGGTGCTGTATTATACTGTTTATTATTTTAAAAGTTTATGATATATGTTACAATTTGAAGAATTTATAACTTTAAGTGTAGTTTGGTAAACCATAATAGTTTTTTGCTTTTACTAAGTTTATTATACAAAAAAAAGATAAATAGACTATAATTATAAAAAAATTTCAAGGAAAGTATATGTCAGTATATGTTTTTGGACACAAAGTACCTGATAGCGACTCTATTGTTGGTGCTATTTCAATAGCTTATCTTAAAAATCAAGTAGAAGATGAAGAGTATATCCCTGCTCGTCAAGGTGAAATTTCTGCAGAAACAGAATTTATCTTAAATAAATTTGGAGGAAAACTTCCAGAGTTAAAAACGACAGTTGCAGGCGAGAGAGTTTACCTAGTAGATGATAGCGATAGCCATCTTTTTCAAGATGATATAAAAGAAGCAACAATACTCGGTATAACAGACCACCATAAACTTGGCGACTTGACAACCAATGCACCTTTAGAGATGTGGGTAAGACCTATTGGGTGTTCAAACACTGTTGTTTATGAGATGTATCAATCTTACGGAGTAGAAATACCAAAAGATATTGCAGGTATGATGATGATGGCAATCCTAAGTGATACTGTTATCTTCAAATCTCCTACATGCACAAAAGTAGATACAAGAGTAGTAAAAGAACTTTCTAAAATCGCTGAAGTAGAAGATTATAAAGCACTTGCTATGGAGATGTTTATAGTTAAATCAGCAGTAGATGGTTCTTCAGCACGAGAACTTAACACAAGAGACTATAAAGAGTTTGATATGAATGGTTCTATGGTAGCTGTAAATCAGTTAGAGATGATAGATATTTCAGCCCTAGATGCTAGAAAAGAGGAAATTTTAGAAGATATGAGAGCCATGAAAGAAGAGAAAAATCTTCATACCGTTCTTACACTTTTAACAGACATCATGAAAGAGGGTTCTCAACTTCTTTGTGTTAGTGATGCCCCACAAAAGATAGAAGCTGCCTTTGATGCAAAACTTGAAAACAATCAAGTATGGTTAGACAAAGTGCTTAGCAGAAAAAAACAAGTTATCCCTTTCGTACAACCACAATTTTAGACTTTAACAACTTGCTTTTGCAAGTTGTTATAATTTTTCACAGTACCATCTTCTTGATATTTTTTATTTTTTAAATAAAGTTGAATGATTTCCAACTCTAGCAAGTGCTAGTTCTAATATATCATTATCAATTTTATATATTAAAAGTAAATCAGGTTTAATATGACACTCTCTACAATTTTGATAATTGCCTATAAGTTTATGATCTTTGTATCTTTCATCTAGTTCTTTACCATCGACTAATAATAAGATTACAGCTTTTAATAGTTGTTTATCTATATCTGATAATTTTTTATAATCTTTTTTAAAACTGTTAGTTCTAAATATACTGTACATTAACTATCCAAATCATCAAATAACTCTTGTGTTATTTTAAAACTCTTACCTTTTTTATTTTCTAATTGTGTTAATGCTTTTTGTGTTTCTTGTGTAGGAATCTTGACATCAAATGGTAACCCTTTATTCATCACTATCATATTGTTAAATACACTAATAGCTTGTGAATAGCTTAATCCTATTTGAGATAATATATCTTTGGCTTGACGATAAACAACTTCATCAACTCTTACTGTTGTTTGTGTTTTCATAATTTCAACTCCTATTCAAAAGTATAATTTCATTATCAGACATTAAATCTAAAGTGCATGATGTCGCCATCTTGTACTATATATTCTTTCCCTTCAAGTCTCATTTTTCCAGCTTCTTTGGCTTTTGCTTCACCACCAAACTCTACAAAATCTTCATAGGCGATAACTTCAGCACGGATAAAACCTTTTTCAAAGTCGTTGTGAATAACTGCGGCAGCTTTAGGTGCAGTTGAGTTATGTCGTATCGTCCATGAGCGAACTTCTTTAACACCAGCAGTAAAGTAACTCATAAGACCAAGTTTGTGAAAACCTTTATGGATAATCTGCTCTAATCCTGACTCTTCTACACCCATTTCTGTTAAAAACTCTTGAGCTTCTTCATCGTCAAGTCCTATAAGTTCTTCTTCAACTTTTGCACAAAGTTTTATAAGTTCACAGTTGTTTTTTTGAGCATGTTCTTTAAGTGCTATCACATACTCGTTATCTTCTAAAAGACCATCTTCATCAGTATTTGCACCGTACATTATCTCTTTATCTGTTAAAAATCTTACTTCATTAACAAGTTGAGCATACTCATCACTATCAGTTTTGTCATAATTTCTTGCTAGGTTGCCATCACCTAAAAACTCCAGCAACTCTTCTGCCATCTCTAGCACAGGTTTTGCACTTTTATCTGCTTTTGCCTGTTTTTTCAATCTATCAATACGATTTGAAAGAACTTCAACATCTGCTAAGATAAGCTCTGTTTCTATAATCTCAACATCACGAAGAGGGTCAATACTTCCTTCATTATGAACGATATTTTCATCTTCAAAACATCTAACTATTTGAAGGATAACCTCTGTTTCACGGATATTTGAAAGAAATTTATTACCAAGTCCCTCACCTTGTGAAGCACCTTTTACAAGTCCAGCAATATCAACAAAATCAAGTGTAGAATACTGAATACGCTCAGGGTTTACAATCTTTGCTAGTTCATGAAGTCTTTTATCAGGAACAGGAACTACAGCTTTGTTTGGCTCTATCGTACAAAATGGATAGTTTGCAGCCTCTGCGTTTTGTGCTTTTGTTAGTGCATTGAAAGTTGTTGATTTACCGACATTTGGAAGTCCTACTAATCCTATTGCTAATCCCATTATGAGCCTTTAGTTGATATTTTTTCGCAATTATATCCAAATCAATTTAAAGTAAATCAGTTAAACCTTTTTCCATATCTGAAAATTTATTCATAAGGATTTCAATATTGACAATATCAAATTCATCTATAGCTTTATACAAACGAGAAGCATAAGTATCAAGGAGTGAGACTTCATATCTGTTTGCAAGAGTAGCAACTGCATCTGCCATAAGTTTTACATCCTCAAAATTATTGCTGTTCATAGCTTTTTCATTTAATGGTTTTATCTTAGAGTTGATAATGTTTAAGATAGTAGTAAGATTTGCTTTAGCCTTTACACTCAAAGATATTATCTCTGTTTCTTCTTTTTTCACATCTTGTTTATCATGAGGAAGGAACTTGCTTAATTCATTATATAGATTTAGTTTTAAAACAGGTTTTCTTAAAAATCCATCAAAATTTTCTCGCTTTGAAATCTCAAATTCATCTTTCATGACAGATGCAGTAAGTGCGATAACAGGTACATTTGAAATCTTTTTTATCTCAGCAGTTGCTTCATAACCATCCATTTTTGGCATTCTTATATCCATCAAGATAAGGTCAGGTTTCTCTTTTTTAAACTTCTCTATTGCCTCTAAACCATCACTAGCAGTAACAACTTTAAGTTCACTATCCTCAAAGTTTTTAATAACAAGCTCTCTGTTATCTTCTATATCATCCACAACTAAGATTTTAGCTTTATGAAAAACTATATTTTTATAATCTTGTTGTGCATGAGCTACTGCCTGTTTTTCATGTACAATTGAAGATATATCTATGTTATAAAGACATACCTTAAAAGTGCTTCCCTCACCTTTTTTACTTTTAACTTCAATCTTTCCATCCATCATTTCACAGAGTCTTTTTGAGATTGAAAGTCCCAAGCCTGTTCCTCCATATTTACGATTATCTTGCCCATCTGATTGTTCAAATTTATTAAATATTTTTTTAAGTTGAGTCTCTGGCATACCTATACCTGTATCTTCAACCATGATTTCTAAGTCAAGTTTTGAGAGATGTTCTTTGACATTAAAAGATTTTATAGAGAGTTTAATATGACCTTCATGTGTAAATTTAACAGCATTACCAATAAGATTAAAAAGAATCTGACGAACGCGTACGGCATCAAGAAGCAAACTATTTGGTATGGATTTATCCACATCAAGAAGCATATCTAAACCTTTGTTTTGCATACTCATCATAAAAACAGAACTAATCTCATCTGCTAAACTATGAACATCAGTAGGAGTTTTTTCGATTTTTAGTTTTCCTGCTTCTATCTTTGATAGGTCTAAAATATCATTGATAAGGCTCAAAAGAGAATTACTTGCATTTTGAATTGTTTTTGCATACGACTGCAATCGTGGTTCGCTTAGTTGTTCGTTTAATAACTCTGTAAAACCGATAATTGCGTTCATAGGCGTTCTTATCTCATGAGACATATTAGCTAAAAATTCTGACTTTGACCTGTTTGCCAACTCTGCTGCTTCTTTTGCCTCTTTTAGTGATTTTTCTATTATATGTCGTTGTTTTATCTCTCGAGATAGTTTTCTATTCCAGTATATAGTTCCTAAAATCAACAGAAGTAAAACAGAAGCGATTTGATAAAGAAGTGTATAATCCTGTGCTTGTTTTACTTCTACTTTAAGCCACTTATTTTTTATCTTAAGCTTTTCATCTTCACTTATAGAATCAAGTGCTTTGTTTATGATAGATAAAAGTTTTGTATCACCCTTTTGCACTAAAATCTTATGCTCAAATTTATAGCTACTTCTCCCTGCAATATAAAGAGTATTTGGATAATACATTGAAACATAGTACATAGCCACTGCCAGATGCCCAAAAAAAGCATCTGCTTTACCTTTTTTAACCAAATCAAGTGCTTCAAATATATTTTTTGTTGGGATAACTTTTATATCTGGATGCTCAGATACTAGATAATTGTAACTTGTCCAGTATTTTGGAACTGCTATTGTCTTACCTCTCATATCTTCTATATCATTTATATACGAATGCGAGTTATTAGTAACTAAAACGAAAGGAAATGTTGCAAAAGTTTTTGAAGTCAAACCAAGTTTCATCTCTGCACTACTAGCCCCTATCCCCGGAACCATATCTATCTCTTTTTCTTTAAATTTTTTCAAGACATCAGGCCATGACGAAGCATCTTTAAAAACAAAGTTAAGACCTGTCCTTTTTGAGATGATATTTAGATACTCTTTTAAAACACCTTTCATTTGATGATTATCTACTATAGATATTGGTTTCCAATTTACCTCACTATAGCGAACTACTGGGTGTTTTTTAACCCATTTTTTTTCATCTAAATTTAGTATATTTAACTCTTGTTTCTTTTTAGGCTTACTTACATGTACCCACCTATTGTAGATACTTCTTTTTTCATCTGCAGAGATTTGTGCGAAAGCTTTGTTGATAATAGAGACTAAAATATCATTATGTTTATAAGTAGCCATATAAAGTTTCATCAAACCATGTTTTCTATAGGACTTAAATGGAATAATATTGCGAATGCCATCTTGTTCTAATTTGTAAGAGAGAGCTATCTGCGTGTCAAACAAAATCTCTGCACGACCTTCCAAAACTGCATCAATAGAATCAGAAAATGTATCTACAGTCACCAACTTTATCTTTGGAAACTCTTTTTTTATAGCATCAGCATGAGCATAACCCTTTGGGATAGCTACTCTAAGCCCATTCAAATCTTCTATAGTAGAAACATTTAAGTCATCTCGAATATAAAAATAGTCCAATATTTCAAGATATGGTTTTGTAAAAGACATATATTTGTTGCGTTTGTCACTATAATAGACAGCATTTAAGAGATCTATCTTTTCTGCTTTTATCTTTGCAAGGTTATTACTCCACTTATCTACTATGGTTTCAAATCGTAAGCCTGTTTTTTGTGTGATTAAAGATAGATAATCATTTGCAATGCCACTATATTTTCCATCATTGTTTACAAAATCAAAGGGTGCCCAATCAGGTCCAACACCTACCTTGACTATATGTGTTTTTATCCAAGCTTTTTCTTTGTTTGTTAAAGAGCTGTCCTGTTTTGCTTCTAGTGAGCTAAAGAGAACAAAAAAAGTAAAAAGTAAAAAAAGGAGTTTAGAGTTTTGTGATTGCAATAAATTCATCAATATTTTCTTGAAAGATTTTCACAAGGTATGGATCAAATTTAGTGCCACTGTTATCTACTATAAATTTAGCTGCATCTTCTACACTCCAAGCATCTTTATAAACCCTTTTATGCGTTAGGGCATCAAAAACATCAGCCATAGAAACAATGCGACCAAAGATATTAATATTTTCACCTTTTAGACCTCGTGGGTAACCACTTCCATCCCAGTTTTCATGATGCTCATAGGCAATAATATCTGCTGCTTTCATGATATGTCTGTTTGCTGCTTTAAGATACTCATGGGCTTTGGCTGGATGTGTTTTCATAACTTCAAACTCTTCTGCTGTCAAACTACCTTTTTTATGTAGAATCTCTTTTGGAATTGCAATCTTACCTACATCATGCATAGGACTTGCATGATAGATAGTATTTGCATCATCCTCACTTACTGCTTCATGATAATGAGCTAATAGTCTGGAGTATTCGGCAACTCTACGAATATGTTTTCCTGTCTCATCAGAGATAGATTCTACAAGCTCTGTCAAGATAAAAATCATCTCCTTTTGATTCTCTTCAAGTTCACTAAAAATACGCTTTTTTTGTACTTCCATTTTTGTTTCTAAGCTCAAATTATTATGTTTTAGTATCGATTTTGCTTTGTAGAGTTCGAGATGGGTATGAACTCTTGCTAAAAGTTCTTCTGCATGAAAAGGTTTTATAATATAATCAACCCCACCAACTTCAAAACCTTTTGACATAGAATCAGTATCTGCTTTTGCCGTTAAAAATATAATAGGAATATCTTTATAATCAGGATTTTTTTGTAAACGCTCACAAACCTCGTATCCATCAATCCCCGGCATCATGATGTCAAGAAGAATCAAATCAAATTCATGCTCTTTTACCAACTCCAACGCCTGTTCACCACTCTTTGCATAAGAAAAAGTATAAGCTCCCTCTTTTAAAATATTCATAGCTACTTGAATATTTTCAATCACATCATCTACTATTAAAATATTAAAGTTATTGTTCATCATTCCCAACTTTGTGTTATTTTTAATTATCTCTTTAGACATTAAACCAAAAATAAGATTAAAACAAGATAAATTAACTAAACTCTTTTAAAGCTTTATTATATAACAATTCTTTTATATGAAAAATAGATTACTCACAATCCTTTTACTCTTTTCAATAAGCTTTAACATAGCTCATGCCTATATGATAGATGCACTCGATACGCATCCATGTCAAGTAAATGAGTATGTTCATGAGTTTCATGATGATAGCAATATACCAGCAGATGATATTTGTAGCCTGCACCATTTTTTTCATATTGCTTTTATTTTACCTGAGATTGATGATTTGGTAATATCTGAGTATTTAACTACAAAACCAAGCACAAAAGCTCAACACTACAAATACAACTCGTATAAAAACTTCTTAAAACCTCCTATCAACGCATAAGTAATTTTTAACCTACACCTCTATAAAAAATTAACTTATAAGGATACTTATGAAAAAAATATTAGTAGTTCCATTTATTATTTGGAATTTACATGCACAAAATTTTGATGTCTTTATGCAAAATGCACTGCAAAACTCACCATATCTTAAAGCAAATGCTTTCAATGCAGAACAAGTCAATGAAGAGTCTAAAATTATACAAAGATATAAAAACCCTACTCTTTCACTTGAAGCTTCAAGGTTCAATCCTGATGTAGGAAACAGTGCATCTGGATACCGTGGTGCATTCTCTCAACCCATTTTGTTGTGGGGAGTTGGCGATGCAAAAGAGAAACTAGGAATGGCTATGAAAGAAGAAGCAAATAGCCTTACAAAACTCAAAAGAGCAGAGTTTGTTAGAGACCTTTCACTGCTTTATATCAACTATGCACAACAGAGTAAATTTGTTGCACTAGCAAAAGAAGAGCTAAAAATCGCACAAAAAATCTCTCACATCTCAAAAGAGCGTTACAAAGCTGGAACAATAGCAAAATCACGATATTTACTCTCAAAAGTAGATAG
>JALTUB010000121.1 GCA_027047745.1 Sulfurimonas sp. | reverse complement strand
AGATGAAAAGAGGTTACTCAAAAGAGTGGTTTTTAAATCGTGTTGAAAAACTACGCAAAGAGTGTCCAGAGGTTAGTATAAGCACAGATATTATCGTTGCTTTTCCTGGTGAGAGCGATGAAGACTTTGCAGATACACTTGATGTAGTGCGTCATGTAAGGTTTGATCAGCTTTTTTCTTTTAAATACTCTTCTCGTCCAGAGACAGAAGCAGAACATTTTACTAATGTTGTTGATGGTGAAGTGGCTTCAGATAGACTTAGTGAACTTCAAGGACTAAACAATGAGATTATTGATGAGATACATCAAACTCTTTTAGGAAATGTCTATAGAGTTTACTTTGAAGCACTTACAAAAGATAATCATGTCTCAGGAAGAAGTGATAACAACATAGTCATAAAAGTTAAAGGTTCAGAAGAACTTTTAGGCGAGTTCAGAGATGTTAAAATAACAGAGATAGGAAGAACTATCTTGACAGGTGAGATTATTGCTTAAAAAAACATTTCGTTTTCTTGCACTTATTTTACTACCTTTTATAGCATCTTTGATGATAAGGTTTTTGTATAGAACTAACAAGATAAATTTTCACTCTCCAAAGAGCATTGGCGATGAACCTATCATCTTTGCTTGTTGGCATGGTGAACTTCTTATGCTTCCTTATCTCTACTCTCATTATAGAAAAAAAGCTCATGCAAAAGTGCTTATCTCAAACCATTTTGATGGAGAGTTGATCTCAAGGACTATAAAACATTTTGACCTTGGCACTTTAGCAGGTTCTACAACTAGAAATGCTGCAAGAGTTTTGATACAAGCTATAAAAACTATAAGAGAGGGTTTTGACATCGGTATAACTCCTGATGGTCCAAAAGGTCCAAGGCATGAAGTGGCAGATGGTATTATTGTCATGGCTCAAAAAACAGGGGCTAAGATAGTTTTAGTTGAGATAAAACCAACAAGATTTTGGCAACTTAACTCTTGGGATAGGTTTGTTATTCCTAAACCTTTTGGTATAATAAATTATTATTCTACAAAAGAGATAGATATAAGTGGTATGGATATTGAAGTTGCGAGATATTTGATCAAAGAGGGGCTTTTAAAACATGAAAAATAAGTTTACAATCCCTCTCTTTGCTTTTATTGTTTTAGTGCTTATGTCGATATACTTTTTGGTGAATCCATCCTACCAAAAGTCTATAGAAGCTAAGTATTATTATGAAACTTCTTCATATAAAGAGGCTTACAGACTTGCAAGTGAAGCTTTTGCTATAGATGTTTATAACAGAATGGCATCAACGATAATGGCACAATCAAAGACATCTTTGAAGTATGTTGATTACATAGATGATGCTAAAAAATATATGAAACAGATAGATGAAATAGCGAAACATGATACACTAACGGATGCTGATAAAGCAAAAATGAGACTTATATCTCAGGTCATGATTGACTCTTATGTTAAACTAGCACCAAGTGTTATCACAGACATAGACTTAGTTGATGAAGCTAGAAAATACTATGATAATTTTGGGAAGTTACTTGAAAAAGTTACTAAGTAAAAAAAAAGTTCTTTTTTTAGAATACTTAGAAAATATGCGAGGTTACTCTGACCTTACTATCAAAAGTTATGCTGAGTCTATAGAAGAAGCTCTTAAAATTGTGGAAGTTACAAGAGAAGAGTCACACATAATAATCAATCTAATGCCCTATCGTTTAAAAATTTCTCACTTAAACTCAAAAACTATTAGTAAGAAACTAAGTGCTTTGAGAAGTTTCGTACTCTTTTTAAATGAAAATAATCTTCATGTATTATTGGAGTCTGACGATAGTGTTAAAGTAGCAAAGACACTTCCAAAACCTATATCTCATGAGCATATTCTTGAAGTCTTAAAACTTGCAGACATACAAGAAAAACTTCTTGTAACTATGCTTTATACCTTGGGTTTGCGTATATCAGAACTCTCATCACTAAAACTTGATGATATTTCTAGTGGCTGGATTAGAGTCTTAGGAAAAGGTTCAAAACAGAGGGATATTCCCATAATACCCTCAACAAAAAAACTTTTAGATGAGTATTTAACTGATTTTGGCACAAATAAGTTTCTTTTTTACAAAAATGGCGAAAAATTAAGCGAAAATAGTTTAAGATATATCATTACTAAAGTCTTTAAAAGAGTAGGGATGAAAGTTACTCCACATCAGCTTCGTCATTCGTATGCAACAGCACTTTTAAATGGTGGTGCGCCAATCGTTGATGTTAGTGAGTTGTTGGGTCACTCTTCTATGGCTACAACGCAGATATATACTAAATTAGGTAGTGCCTTGAAACAACAAAATTATAACAAAGCACACCCACTTTGCAAAGTTGGTGAGTTTTGAAATTTTTAGAATCTCTATACATTAAAGTATTTGTTAGTATTGTTGTTGAGAAAGAGGTTTCTGATGTCTATATTTCCCTTTACTCAAAAAACAAGTTAACAGATAGGTATGAAGAGAGTTTTGATACCGATACTCTTGATGAAAAGATGATTTCATTTATAAGATCATATACAAAAGAGACACCATATTTTTATATTTCTATCTTGGATTACTCAAAAAACCAAGGTGCTATCCCTACCTGTTCTAAAAAGATTATGACTCGTTATCATGATATGAGTGAAAGTGAACATAAGTGCCAAAGCAAACAATGGACACTTTTTACATCTAAAACAGACCTTTATGATATACAAAGAAAATATCAAAATATTGGTATTGATTTTCTGTTTTCTCCTTTTAGCGTTTTAGCAAACTTTTTTAAAGATAAGATTGATGGGCAGATTGGGGTATTTGTATTGCTTCAAGGTGAGCTTATCTCCTTAAGTGTTTTTGAAAACTCAGAACTTATTTATGCACAACAATTAATTTTAACTACGATTGAAGCAAGTGAAGAGTTTGAAACTGTTGATGAAAATGAAGATTTGATTATAGAAGAAAATGATGGGATTGATCTCGATAGTGTTGAAGCTGTTGATGAGATGGAGTCTTTAGATGATTTTGGTGATATTGAAGACCTTGATGAGTTAGATGATATTGATGAATTTGATAAGAGTGAAGATGTTGAAGAGGAGTTTTATCATGAGCCAGAAGAGAAGTTAGAAGAAGGTAGCCAAGAGACTTTCAATGAGGACTATCAAAGGTTTACTCATATTCAAAACTCTATTCAAAAATTTTATAAAGATAGTAACTATGATAGTAAATTTTTAGAAAATATTTATATAGCAGATGGCGTTGGTGTAACAAGTGAACTTAAAAGATACTTTGAAGAAGAGCTGTTTATGAATGTATATGTTAGACAGGTTATGTTAAGTGCTGAAGTTACAGAACTAGCAGTATCAGAGGTTTTATCATGAAGTATAGTTATATAAAACCAAGAGCTAAAACAGTATTTACTCCAGAAGTGAAGCTGTTACTTACATTTTTTAGCATAACTCTTTTTATGCTCCTTAGCACTTATCTTTTTTTACTTTTTAAAGAGTACACATTTTCAAGTGATTTAAAGAGCATTAAAGCTTCACAAACACAACTACAAGCTGATTTATCTAAAATAAAAGCTGATATCATATTTATCCAAAAAGAGAATGATTTAGCTAAAAGTGTTAAAACAAAAAACCTTGTCTTAAAAGATTCGATAACAAACTTGTTTGATTTAGTACCACAAAACATAACACTTTCTCAAGCAAAATTAGATACAAAATCACTTGTTCTTTATGGTTTGACACCAAACAAAGACACTTATAACTTTATGCTATCTGCACCTCTTCGTTCCATATTTCACAGAACATACAGTAGTTTTTATCCTGCTGGAAATGGATGGCTTCATTTTGTTTCTACCAACTATACTGATGATGATTTACCAACATTAGAAGGAGATGCAGATAATGAAGATTGAGATTTCACGACAAAATATATATCTCATAAGTGTATCTATTTTTCTTCTTATCTTTGTACTTATTTTTTCTTTTTTAGTCTTAATCCCAGAGGGCAAAAGTTACAGAGCAGATCGTTTAGAGTTTAAGAAAAACTCTAAAGAACTTAGAAAGTATCAAGAGTTTCATGAGCAAACGCAAAACAAACTTAAAGATTTACAAAAAAAACACCGTGCAGTTATTGTCGCTTTTGATAACAAGTTTAATGCAAAAAGATTTCAAAAACAGTATAAGAGTAACTTTTTATCATTAGAACTATCTAAGCTTAAAAAGAAGAGCAAGAAAGAGGAGTTTACAACTTATGAGGTAAACACAAGTTCCAAGATAAGTTCACCTAAAAGTTTTTATAACTTCTTAGAAGCAGTCAATAAAAGTGACTGGATTATTCGAGTAAATTTTCCGATAAACTTTAAGCGTGATGGTGAACTAATCAAATCATCATTTACAATGCAGGTAATTTCAAATACTAGGGATGAAAACAGTACAGACATTAACAGCACTAAGAAAGTAGAGAAATAATCAACTCTTTAACTCTTGGATTTTTGTAGATAAATGGTCGAAGTTTTGGCTCAATTTTTAAAATCCTCATCTTCTCTTTAAACTCTTTTGGCATTTCAATATCTTTTACATAAGTAGCTATGAAAACAAAACCAAAATCTTGGTTTATAACTATCTCTCTTGATATAACAACGGTTTTCTCAAGCTTTAAAAGCTCTTTTTCTTTTGCAGATATTAAAAAGCCTTTTGTTTTTAGATATTTGTCGATATTTACAATATCACTTCTTTTAGTTGATGAGCTAAAATATGCAAAATCATCTACTTCTTTTATGCTAACTTCTTCATGAAGTATTTGAGTGTCCTCATCTAAGTAGGCAAAACTTTTTTTTATTCCAGATGAGTATTTTTCTAAGAGAGGTTTTGCATGATGAGTTCTAAAGTAGTTTCGTTTATAACTCTCATCAGAGTTACTTTCATCTTCAAAATACTTTATCTTATTTTCATGTAGATACTCTAAAAGTTCTTGTTTTTCTAAGTGTAAAAGAGGTCGAATAAGTGTGTAATTATCTCGTTTATCACTCTCCTTCATCCCTGAGAGTTCAACACATCCAGCACCCTTGCAAAACTGCATCAACATCCACTCAAATCTATCTCCAAGATGATGAGCAGTTAGAAGATTTTCGTAACCATAGCTAGAAATCAACTCTTCAAAAAAATCATATCTAACTTCTCTAGCCTTTGCTTCAAAATTTGATTTTGATAGTTTAGGAGCTTTAGTGTAACATCTAAAACCATACTCTTTTGCTAAAAACTGAGCATACTCCACCTCTTCTTTACTTTGCAAACGCAGTGCATAATCAACAATAGCTATGTCAAATGAAATTTTATTTTTAAGAAGTAAAAAGAGTAGGGCAGTAGAATCACCACCAGCAGAAAATGCTAGTAGGTTTTTAGAAGATTTTAGTCTCTCTAAAGTGGATTTTTTAAGCATTATCCACAGTTGCAGTTAAGATATTTCCAACAAGTCCTGTGATTTTTGCCTTATATACTTTCGTAAATTCTAAATCTTCATCTTTTGTTCTATCATTAACATAGATTTCACCATCGATATCAGGTGCCCAAATAAGTTCTCTAGCACTTAAAAGATACTCATGCTCATCACTCTCACCATCAATGACGATTTCTAACTCTTTTCCTACTTCATTCTCTAGTGATTTTTTAGTAGCCTCTGAAGCTATATCTCCAAGTATTTGCGCTCTGTGTGCTTTTACTTCATCAGAGATTTTTCCATCCATCTCATGTGCTGAAGTTGTCTCCTCATCAGAGTATGAAAAAATGTTCATTCTGTCAAAACCAAATGAAGACGCAAACTCACACATCTCCTCAAACATCTCTTGTGTTTCGTTTGGATGACCAACTATAAAACTTGTACGAACAAAAGAGTTTGGTAAACTTCTCATGTAGTTTAAAAGTTCAAGTGTTTTTTCTTTGCCAAAACCTCTTTTCATCATACGCAACATATCATCGTTTATGTGTTGGATAGGCATATCAAAGTAGTTGTGAAAAACTTCACTTTTAGCTATATTTTTTAGAAGTGTCATACTTGTAGTTGATGGATAAAGATATAAAATACGAGCAGACTTTACACCCTCTATAAGTTCTATTCTTTGAATAAGTAGTGATAAACCATCTTTCACATTTTGGTCACGAAGATATGAGCTAGAGTCCTGAGAAACAAAAGAGAAATCATAATACCCTTTATCAACCAAACACTTTACTTCACGGGCAATAGAATCCAAATCACGAGAGTTTAACTTTCCCTTAAATGATGGAATAGCACAAAAACTACAAGTTTGGTTGCACCCCTCTGATAGTTTTACATAAGCATGATAAGATGAACCTGTAACAACCCTCTCAGCTCCATCAATCAAAAATACTTCATCACTGAAACGACTCTCTTTAGCTTGAAGAAGTTCATCTATCTTGTCATAATCACCAACGCCTGTAAATATATCAACCTCTGGAATCTGCTCCATCAAATCTTCTCTATACCTCTCACTTAGACATCCAGCCATAACTAAAAGTGAGTCATCCTTCCTAGCTTCATGCAGTGATAAAACGGTATTTATAGACTCCTCTTTTGCTGCATCTATAAAACCACAAGTATTTACAATAATAACATCTGCTTCATCATTATTGTCTGTTAGTTCAAAGTTTTTTAATCTTCCCATCATGACTTCTGTATCCACAAGATTTTTCGTACATCCTAAAGATACTATATGTAGTTTGTTGCTCATTTTTCTTCTTTGTAAACAATTTTCGTAATTATAGCGTATAATACAAATATGAAAATATATGATGTGATAATTTTAGGTGCTGGTGCTAGTGGACTTATGTGTGCTGGTAATATAGCAAAGAAAAAAAGTGTAATGATAGTTGATGTAAATGATAAGGTTGCAAAAAAGTTAAAAATATCTGGTGGTGGTAAGTGCAACATCACAAACGCAGATGTTAAGGTGGATAATTTTGATGGAGATGAAGAGTTAATCTCTTACGCTTTAAAAAAGTTTTCAAAAGATAATCTACTCAACTTTTTAGATAGACAAAGAGTGCCACTTGAACTTAGAAAAGATAGATATTACTTTTGTGAAAATAGTTCTGATGAGATAATTGATGTTCTTAAGAGAAACTCTAAAAATGCAGAACTTCTTTTAAATAGAGATATTCAAAAAGTTACAAAAGAGGATGAGATATTTATAGTTAAAACGAGTAATGGAAGTTTATGCTCAAAATCCATAGTAGTAGCAACTGGTGGAAAAAGTTTTAAAACTTTGGGTGCAAGTGATATGGGCTTAAACATAGCAAAAAGTTTTGGCATAGAAGTTAAAGAATTTACTCCAGCATTAGTTGGTCTTACTCTTCAAAAAGAGCAGTTTTGGATGAAAGAGTTAAGTGGTTTGAGTTGTTATGTAAATATAAAAGTAGAAGATAAAGTCTTAAAAGAGGAGATGCTGTTTGCACATAAGGGTATAAGTGGACCTTGTATATTATCAGCTTCGCTTTATTGGAACAAGGGCGATATAAGTATAGACTTTTTACCAAATAATAATATAGTTGAGTTAGTAAGTGGCAGTAAAAAGTTAGTAAGTTCTGTAATCCCTTTGGCAAAAAGACTCTCTAAAGCTCTTTTAAATGTAGTTGGCGTAAAAGATAAAGAGTGTAGGAAATTGGATGCTAAAGAGTTGCAAAGATTAAAAATACTTCACTGCTACTCGTTTGCACCTGCTGGAAATTTTGGTTTTACTAAAGCTGAAGTTAGTCGTGGAGGTGTTTTAGGTAGTGAACTTGACACAAAAACTTTAGAATCAAAAAAAGTAAAAGGTTTATATTTTATCGGTGAAGTGGTGGATGTGACGGGTGAACTGGGTGGATATAATTTCCAATGGGCATTTAGTAGTGCAGTAGTTTGTGCAAATGCTTTGAAGTTTTGATATAATTGTAAAAATATAATAAAGAGAAGCAGATGCAACAAGTAGAACCAATGACAATTTTCGGTTATGAAAAATTACAAGCCGAAGTAAAAGAGTTAAAAGAGATAAAACGCCCACAAGTTGTAAAAGACATAGAAGAGGCTTTAGAACATGGAGATTTAAAAGAAAATGCTGAATATCATGCAGCTAAAGAGATGCAAAAGATTATAGACAATCGTTTAGCTGAACTTTCAGGGGTACTTGGTAACTCGCAGATTGTAAATCCTAGTGAACTAGAACATGCAAAAGTAAGTTTTGGCTCAACTGTTGTCATGACTGATATGGATACAGATGAAGAGGTTACTTACACTATAGTTGGTGGCTGTGAATCAAACCCAGATAACGGACTTATCTCTTTTGCTTCACCACTTGCAAAACAACTTTTAGGACATGAAGAGGGCGATGAGGTTAAGTTTCGTCTTCCAGGTGGAGAAAAAGAGTTTGAGATTGATGAAGTGAAATATCAAGAGATAGTTTTTGAGTGTCATGACTAAAAAGATAGCTGTTGGAATAGTTGGGGCAACTGGTTACACAGGTTTAGAACTCGTAAAAATCATTTTAAACCATCCTTTTTTTGACCTCTCTTATATAGGAAACTCTCAAGGAAATACAACTATAAACAGACTCCATCCATCCCTAAACTCTATCTGTGAAGATGAAGTTCATAAAACAGATGTTAATGAGATGGCTAAAAAATGCGAACTTGTTTTTTTAGCTGTTCCCCATAAAACTGCTATGGCTTATGTAAAACCTTTGATGGAACTTGGGGTTAAAGTTGTTGATTTATCGGCTGATTATAGACTTACGCAAGAAGTGTATGAAGAGTTTTATCAAGCCCATACAGATAGCAAAAATTTAGAGCATGTTGTTTATGGTTTACCTGAAATGTTTAGAGAAGAGATAAAAAAAGCTAAGCTAGTGGCAAATCCTGGCTGTTTTCCCACTTCTTCTATCCTCGGACTTCTTCCATTTATAGATAAACGCCAAGAGGGTACTCCTGTAATCATAGACGCAAAAACAGGTGTTAGTGGAGCTGGTAAAAAACTTAGCGATACAACACACTTTGTAAATGTAAATGATAACCTTTTTGCTTACAATCCTCTAATGCACAGACACGCACCAGAGATAGCACAGAAGTTAAATATTCCTTTTGATGAGATAAATTTTGTTCCACATTTAGTTCCTCTTACTCGTGGTATGATTTCATCTATCTATATCCAAGTTGATGGAAAATTTGATGAGGTAAAACTTATTGAAGAGTTTTATAAAAATGAAAAAAATGTAAGAATAAGTGAGATACCTGTTGACATGAAAAGTGTTGCAGGAACAAACTTTTGTGATATTTATGTAAAAAGAAAGGGTGATTTGCTCTTTATATCTAGTGCTATTGACAACCTTTTAAGAGGTGCATCTTCTCAAGCTGTTGTAAATGCAAATATCATGATGGGACTTGATGAAAATGCAGGGATTTTAAATATAGCTTATGTCCCATAACATAGAAATCAAAGAGGGTGCATTAGTTATATCTGATGCACATTTTTCGTCTTTAAGACCTGAACTCTTGGGGCTGATAGAAGATATTTACCATAAAAGAGTTCAAGCCCCTCAACTTATACTTATGGGTGATATTTTTGACTCACTTTTTGGAAGTATTGAGTACACATATAAAAACAATCAACAAATCATAGCGATGTTAAATAAAATCGCTTTAGATATGGAAGTGATTTATCTTGAAGGCAATCATGACTTCAACCTTAAAAAAGTATTTAACAATATGAAAATCTTTACTATAAAAGAACAACCTGTTTTATGTAGCTATAAAGAGAAAAAAGTATACCTGGCACATGGAGATTTTGATGGTGCTTTTGGATATAAAATATATACTTATCTGATACGACATCCGTTTATGCTTTTTATTTTAAGTGTTATAGACAATGTTAGCAATCACTCTATTTTAAATTTTGTAGATAAGCATCTTGGCAAAAAAGATGACTGCAATGAGTTTAGAGGTTTTAAAGATTTTATACAAAGACGCCTTGAAGATAGGTATAGTTGCGATTATTTTATTGAAGGACATTTTCATCAAAATAAGCAGATTGACTTTAAAAACTTTATTTATATAAATTTAGCTGCTTTTGCTTGCAATCAAAGATATTTTACTGTAGAATTTTCTAAGAGTAAAGAGCTAATAAAAGAAAATATTTTCTCTAAGGAGATATAAGTATGGGTGATAATTCATTAAAAGTTGGTTCCAATGAAATGGAACTTGTTGACTTTCGTATATTAAAACAAGAAGATGATCATGTATATGAAGGTATTTATGGCATAAATGTCTCAAAAGTAAGAGAGATTATCCGTGTGCCGTCACTTACAGAACTTCCAGGTACTCCTGAGTTTATAGAGGGTATATTTGATCTAAGAGAAGTTGTTATCCCTGTTGTTGATTTAGCAAAATGGATGGGGATTACACCACCAGAAGGTGTAGAAAAGAACTCAAGAGTGATTATTACTGAGTTTAACAATGTCCTTATCGGTTTTGTTGTTCATGAAGCAAAACGCATAAGAAGGATTAGTTGGAGCGATATAGAACCAGCATCTTTTATGAACGGACAAGGCTCTATGGATAGTAGTAAAATCACTGGAGTAACAAAGATAGAAGATGATAGCGTTCTTCTCATCCTTGATTTAGAGAGTGTTGTTCAAGACCTTGGATTATATTCACCTGATGTTGATAATATACCACAAGAACTAGAAACATTTTCTGGTTTAGCTTTGGTTTTAGATGATAGTTCAACAGCAAGAAAAATAGTAAAAGAAGCACTTAGCAAAATGGGATTCAATGTAGTAGAAGCAACTGATGGTGCAGATGGACTGGAAAAACTTGATGAACTTTATAGCACTTATGGTGATGGATTGTCAAATCATCTAAAAATTATTATTTCAGATGTAGAGATGCCAAAGATGGATGGTTTTCATTTTGCATCTAATGCTAAAGATGATGGACGATTTAGTGATATTCCTATAGTCTTTAACTCTTCTATAAGTGATCACTTTAGTGAAGGCAGAGGGATTGAAGCGGGTGGAGAAGCTTACTTGGTTAAGTTTGACGCAAACACATTTTACGATAAAATAGCACATGTTGTTCGTGCACATATAAAGTAGAGGTATAAATATGGATGAATTTCAAGAAATACTACAGGATTTTTTAGTTGAGTCTTTTGAACTTGTAGAGAAATTAGATGAAGATTTGGTTGTGCTAGAAAGCAATCCAGAAGATTTAGAACTGTTAAATGGAATCTTTCGTGTTGCACATACAGTTAAAGGTGCATCATCATTTTTAAACTTTGATGTTTTAACACATCTGACACATCACATGGAAGATGTTTTAAACAAAGCAAGACATGGTGATCTAGTTCTAACACCAGACATCATGGATGTAGTTTTAGAGTCGATAGACTTAATGAAAGAGCTTTTAAATGTTATCCGTGATACAAGTGCAGATGCTGGAGTGGATGTTGCAGCATGTGTTTCTAAGTTGGATAAGATAAGTGGTGGAACAGGTGAAGTTGAAGGACCTGTTGTCCAAACTAAAGCAGAAGAAACTCCTGCTGAAGAAGTAGCCCAAGAAGAGTCAGAAGAAGAAGAGTTAGACCTTGATAATATGGATGATGATGCTGTTGAAGCAGAGATTCAAAGACTTTTAAACCAACGACAAGAAGAGGATAAAGCAAAAAGAGCTGCAAAAATAGCTGCTGGTGAAAGCGTTCCTGAAATGCCACCATCTCCAGATGAAGATAGTTCACAGGAACAAGCTCCTAAAGAAGAAGCAAAAAAAGAGCCAAAAAAAGTAGTAAAAACACCTCCTCCAGCTCCTGTGAAACCTGCTAAAAAAGAAGCACCAAAAGCAGCAGCACCTGCTAATAGAACGCCTGCAGCGGTTGAACAAACAATTCGTGTTGATGTAAAAAGACTTGATCACCTAATGAACCTTATAGGAGAACTTGTTCTTGCAAAAAATAGACTTATCAAGATTAACGATGATGTTGAAGAGAGATATGAGGGCGAAGAGTTTTTAGAAGAGTTAAACCAAGTAGTTTCTATTGTTTCTATCGTTACAACAGATCTTCAGATAGCAGTTATGAAAACAAGAATGTTACCTATCGGAAAGGTATTTAACAAGTTTCCTAGAATGATTCGTGATTTGTCTCGTGAATTAAATAAAGAGATAGACTTAGTAATATCAGGAGAAGAAACAGAACTTGATAAATCGATTGTAGAAGAGATTGGTGATCCTCTTGTGCATATTATTCGTAACTCTTGTGACCATGGTGTTGAGACTCCAGAGATTAGAACAGCTAACGGAAAACCAGCAAAAGGTACTATTGACCTAAAAGCCTACAACGAAGGAAATCAAATTGTTATCCAAATAGATGACGATGGTAAAGGTTTAGATACTGATATGCTTAAAGCCAAATCATTGGAAAATGGTATTATCACTGAAAAAGAGTCTGATGCTATGAGTGAAAAAGAGGCCTTTGGTCTTATCTTTAAACCTGGTTTTTCTACAGCTGCTGCAGTTACAAGTGTATCTGGTCGTGGTGTCGGTATGGATGTTGTAAAAACAAATATCGAAAAACTAAATGGTATGATTGATATAGAGAGTAACTTAGGTACTGGTACTTCTATCAAGTTAAAAATCCCTTTAACTCTAGCAATCATTCAAGCTCTGCTTGTTGGAGTGCAAGAGGAATATTATGCTATTCCTTTAGCTTCAGTTTTAGAGACAGTTAGAATATCTAAAGATGAGATTTACACTGTGGAAGGTAAAAGCGTTATGCGACTACGAGATGAAGTTTTATCTTTAGTACATATCGGAGATATTTTTGAAGTTGAACGCATCTTAGATGCGAGTGAACATGCCTATGTCGTTGTTCTTGGTCTAGGAACAAGCAAGATAGGACTTATCGTTGATACTTTGGTTGGACAAGAAGAGATAGTTATCAAATCTTTAGGTGATTACTTAAAAGGTATAGAGGGTATCGCTGGAGCAACTATCAGAGGTGATGGTGGAGTGACGCTTATCGTTGATGTTGTTGCACTTATGCAGATGGCAAGAAATGTTAAAGCAACTGCCATGATAGAAGGAAGTGCTGAGGGTGCTGTATCTAGTGAAAAAACAAAAGCTAGTGACTATACTATCATGATAGTTGATGATTCTAAGACAGATAGAACCATCATGAGAAAAGCACTTGAATCTATGGGCGTTACACTTGTAGAAGCATCTGATGGACAAGAAGCACTCAATACTTTAAAATCAGGCGATCATAATTTTGATGCTATGCTTATCGATATTGAGATGCCAAGAATGGATGGTTACACACTTGCAACAGAGATTAAGAAGTATAATAAGTATAAAAACTTACCTCTTATCGCTGTAACTTCTCGAACTGGAAAATCAGACCGTATGCGTGGTGTTGAATCAGGAATGGTTGAGTATATTACAAAACCTTACTCTGCAGACTACTTAGCTAGTGTAGTTCAAAGAAATGTTAACTTTAAATCGGAGTTCTTATAATGAGTGATAAATTAAAGCAAATTATTGATAAACAAGGTGCTCAACAAGCAGATACTGGACTTGACCAATCAGATGATATAGTTCAGTTAGTTGGTTTTGTGATTGGTGATGAAGAGTATGCAGTTCCAATTTTAGCTATTCAAGAGATTATAAAACCATTTAGCTGGACAAGAGTTCCTCAAGTTCCAAAATATGTTCTAGGTGTATTTAACCTTCGTGGTGCAGTAATCCCCTTGATAGATTTGCGTTCTAAGTTTGGGCTTCAATCTAAAAAGCAGTCGGATGACACTCGTTTTATTGTCATGAGACATGGTGATGATGTTGCTGGTTTTGTGATAGATAGATTGACGATGGCGATTAGAATCAAAAAAGATAATATCGGTGCTGCCCCTGATACAATCAATAGTGATGATACTATGATTGAAGGTGTTGGAAAACAAGCAGATAAAATTATCACTATACTAAAAGTAAATAAACTTTTAGAGAGAGACTTTTAACATAAGTTCCAATGACTCGCTCAACACTTAGTATAAAAAATCTATCAGATAAGCTCATCTTGAGTTTCTCTGGAGATTTAACTCTTTATGATGTTGGAAGATATACAAAAGAGCTAGACTCTTTGGATATTTTATCAAAAAATGTAAATATAAATCTAGAAAATTTAACCTCTGTTGATACTGCCGCCGCTATTTTTATAAACAACTTACAAGATGAACTAAAATCAAAAAATATATTGTTATCACTGCCAACAAATAATGAAAAAATTGTTGATACATTGAACTTAACTAAAAAATATCTAGGAGATAATGAAAAGTTTCATGAGCAGCCTAAGGTTACTCCAATAGAAGCTTTGGGCAAAATTTTTTATGCTTATTATATTAGTGCTTTATCCTTTTTAGAGTTTTTAGGAAGACTTTTTGTTATCTTTATCTATTATGCTAGAAATATGAAAAACATCAGACTTCCTGAGATATTTTTTGAGATAAATGAGAGTGCTATTAAGGCTTTAGGAATTGTATCTTTAACAAGTTTTTTGATAGGTGTAGTAGTAGCATATCAATCAGCATATCAGTTGAAAATTTATGGAGCAAATATTTTTATAGTAGATATGTTGGGTATCTCTATACTTAGAGAGTTAGCTCCTCTTATAACAGCTATTGTTATCGCAGGACGCAGTGGTTCTGCCTTTACAGCACAGATTGGTGCTATGAAAATCACTCAAGAACTTGATGCTATGCAAACTATGGGTTTTGACCCCTATATGTTTTTGGTTATGCCAAGGATTATTGCTCTTATGATTGCTTTGCCGATACTGATTTTTGTTTCTGATATTATGGGTATTTTTGGTGGTATGCTTGTTGCAAATATTGACTTAGGTATCACTAGCGAACTTTTTTTAAATAGATTTACTGAAGTGGTAGCAGCAAAACATTTTTTTATAGGACTTATCAAAGGTCCTTTTTTCGCATTTTTGATAGCGTCTATCGGTATATATAGAGGTTTAAAAGTTAAAGATGATACTCAAAGCATAGGTTTAAACACAACTAAAAGTGTTGTAGAGTCTATATTTGCAGTGATAGTTTGTGATGCTGTTTTTTCCATAGTGTTTACGACTTTGGGGATATAGAGATGGAAAATAGAGCTATTATCAAAGTTAAAGATGTAAGAACAGTTTTTGATGAAAGAGTTGTTCATGATGGGCTTAACCTGAGTGTTAATGAAGGTGAGATTTATGGTCTCTTAGGTCCAAGTGGTTGTGGGAAAACAACACTTTTAAGAGAGATGGTTATGCTTCAAAAGTTTGATAGTGGTTCTATAGAACTTTTAGGTTTTGACTTAGCAAATATAAGGTCTAAAAATGCTCAAGAACTAAGAAGAGAGTGGGGTGTACTTTTTCAAGCAGGGGCTCTTTTCTCATCTTTGAGCATAAGAGATAATATCGCACTTGCACTTAAAGAGTACAGTGACCTAAACCAAAAGATGATAGATGAAATCGTAAAGTTTAAGATAAATCTAGTAGGTTTAAAGATAGCTGATGCAAATCTTTTTCCCTCTCAAATAAGTGGTGGCATGAAGAAAAAAGCTGGACTTGCAAGGGCTCTTGCAATGGATCCTAAACTTCTTTTTTTGGATGAGCCAACAAGTGGACTTGACCCAATCTCTGCAAGAGAATTTGATGCTCTTATCTTAAAATTAAGAGATATGTTAGGACTTACTATCGTTATGGTTTCTCATGATTTGCAGTCCATCTATGATACTTTAGATAAAGTTGCTATAATAGATGAAAAGAAAATAGCTTATGAGGGCAGACTTGATGGAATCTCTTCAAGCGATAGCAATTTTGTAAAAACTTTTTTTAAAGAGAAAATATGAATAATAGAGTTAATTATACCTTAGTTGGATTTTTTGTTTTAATCGGAATAACCTTGATACTTGGCATGTCTTATTGGATGTTAAAGCCATCAAATGAAAAAGAGACACAAAAATACAATATCTACTTTGATGAATCAGTGTTTGGTTTAAATCTTGACGCTCCTGTTAAGTACAGAGGTATAAGCGTTGGTAAGGTAACGCAACTTCAGATAAATCCACATAACTCTGAACAAGTCCAAGTGCAGGTAACAATCTTAAAATCAACACCAATCAAAGAAAATACAGTGGCTCGTTTAACTGCTCAGGGTATAACAGGTTTGAGTTATATCAATCTTACGCAAGGTAAAAATGATGCACCTAAGCTTGTTACAAAAGATGGAGAAGATTGTCCTACTATAAAAACTGTTCCATCTTTTTTTGAAAATATAGAACAATCCATAGGTGGACTTTCAGTTGAACTAACGCAAACGCTACTTGGAACAAAAAAACTTTTAGAAGAAAAAAATCAAAAAAACTTTGCACAAATCTTGGAAAATACAGCTAAGTTAAGTGAAAAGATGAACAGGCTTTTGGATGACAAAACTATACTTAGTTTACAAAAAAGTTCTAAAAACTTAGAATCTATCACTGATAAGATGAATCTTCTAGCCCCAAAAGTTGGTCTTCTAGTTGATAAAAGTGTAAAGTGGCAGGATAGTATATCTGGCTCTTTTGATTCTATCATGAACAGTTATCTAGGCATACAATCATCTATGACAGAGATAAAAAGAGCTGTTGCAAGTGGTGAATTTAATCTAAAAGAGATAAGTTCTGGATTTGTGCCAAATATGAATAACACTTTTTTGAGTCTTCAAGAGTTGATGATTAATATAGAATCAACACTAGATGAGTATAAAAGCAGTCCATCAGATATATTGTATAAAAGAGAAGCCATTAAAAAAGCTCCAGGAGAAAAATAATGTTTAAAAGTTTTTTAGTTGTGTTGATGATGTTTGTGGTTTCTGGATGCACTATAGTTATGCCACATGTATCAGAGTATAGAATCAACCCCGTGATAAAATCAAACACTCAACAAAAAAGTCAATGCAGTAATAAATCACTTAAAGTACAACAAGCATTTAGTCCAAATTCTTTAATGATAGAAGATATGAACTATGCTATAGGCAAGTATGAGAGTGATGTTTTTACACAATCAAAATGGGCAAGAACACCAAACAAAGCTATAACAGCAGAGATTTTAAAGATGATTAGAGAAGCTAAATATTTTAAGAGTGTGCAAAATTCTAAATCAAGAAGTAGAAGCGATTTTGTACTAGAGACAAATATAGAAGATTTTATGCAGTATTTTTCTAATAAAAAAGATAGTTCTGTCTCTAAAGTAGCTATTAGTAATGCACTAATAGATACTAAGACAAATAGTGTAGTAAAATCAAAAAGTTTTTCAACAATTGCTCGTTCTAAAACTATAGATGCAAAGGGTGGCGTCGTTGCTTTAAATAAAGCTCTTGGTGAAATTTTAATCATGCAAAGAGAGTGGCTAAAAGGTGTGTGTAAATGATTGAAGAAACTGAGTATAAAAAACGCAGAGATAAACTTGGGTGTAGTCTGTCTAAAAACTCTGTAGGAGTTATATTTGCAGGAGATTATAAGACTCGTTCAAATGATACAGAGTACCCATTTAGGCAAAATAGTAACTTTTACTATCTCAGTGGATTTATAGAAGATAATGCTTGTTTGATGATTGTCAAAAAGAAGAAAAAAATTAAAACTATACTTCTAGTTGAGAAAAAAGATAAAGTAAAAGAGTTATGGACAGGTAAAAGGCTAGGAGAAAAAGAGTCTAAAAAAAGATTTTTAGTAGATGAAGTTTTGACTTATGATAAGCTAAATGATGTTTTAGATGAGCATATGAAAGATAAATCAACTCTATATTATGATTTTAAATTAGAGCCTTCTAAAGTTAAAATATTAAAAAAATATACAAAAGATTTAAGAGCAAGTAAAAACATAGCAAAACTTATAGAAGCTCAAAGGTTGATAAAATCAAGTTCTGAGATTGCTCTTATAAAAAAAGCCATCTCAATAACAAAAGATGCTCATCATGATGCTATGAAACAAAGTTCAAAACTAAAGTATGAGTATGAACTTCAAGCTGAGATAGAGTATGTTTTTAAAAAGAATGCTGCCTTTAGTGACGCTTACACTTCTATAGTCGCTTGTGGAAACTCTGCAAATACGCTGCATTATATAAGTAATGATAAAAGATTAGTTAATGGTGAGTTGGTTTTAATAGATGCTGGTTGTGAGTATCAATATTATGCAAGTGATATAACAAGAACTATACCTGTTTTAGGAAAGTTTTCCAAGGCACAAAAAGAGCTATATGAGATGGTTTTAAGCGTTGGGTTAGCTATCATAGAGATGATAAAACCTGAGGCTAAACGCAGTGATATACAAAAAAAATCAGAAGAGTTGCTTTGTCAAGGGATGATTGATTTAGGTATATTAAAAGGCAGTCTCAAAAAGTTACTCAAAAAGCAAAAACATAAAAAATATTATCCTCATGGGATAGGGCATTGGATGGGCATAGATGTTCATGATGAGTCTCCATATAAAGATAAAAAAGGCAAGGAAATTCCACTCAAATCAGGAATGATCATGACAATAGAACCTGGGATTTATATAGACAAAAAAGATAAAAAAGTTCCTAAGAAATATCGTGGCATAGGTATTAGAATCGAAGATGACATCTTAGTTACTTTTAATGGATATGAAAATTTATCTAAAGATATTGCAAAAACTATAGAAGAGATAGAACAAATCTCTTCTTAGTTTATTTTTCGATTATATATATTTAAACAAATTGTTACTGCTTTGTATTTTTTGATCTAAATAATTTTCAAATCTTTCTATTGATAAATCACAATAGCTTTTGTTAATTTCAATACCAATATAAATTCTATGATTTCCATGTGCTGCTATACCTGTTGTGCCTGAACCAGAAAATGGATCTAGTATGATATTGTTTTTATTTGATGATACTTTAATTATTCTATTAATAACACTCAGTGGATATTGTGCTGGATGAGCTGTTCTTTCCTTTGAACTTCTATTTTTACCGCTAGTTACTTTTGGAAATTCCCATACATCTGTTGGATTTTTCCCAAGTGGATTACATCTTAATTTACCATTTTTCTTTTGATTTGGATATTTAACATTCTTATCTCTTACTTCATCAAGATTAAAAGTATAATTATTTTTATTTTTAATATAAAATAAAAATTTTTCATTTCGAGGAGCAAAAGATTTTTTTGCAGTTACTCCTGCACCATATTTCCATACAATTTCTTGCATTAAATAAAAATCTGTTTTATCCCATAATAAATATGATATTGGCACTGCCTTTCCAATATTTTCTACATTTAAATACCCTACATTTAACCAGAAAGAGCCATCATCATTAGTAACGCTATAAACTAAATCAATCCATTCTTTACACCATCCTATATAATCTTGTATATCCATATTTTTTTCATACTCTTTTCCAATATTATATGGTGGAGATGTAACAGTAAGGTTTACTTTAATATTATTATTTGATAATTTTTTTAATACATCAGAGTTGTCAGTATTATATAGGATAAATCCATTATTCGCATAATACGGTTTTCCTATTTTTTCTGTCAGAATATCTAAAATATCATTGTATTTATTTGAAAATTCTTGACTACTGTTTTCACAAAAATTATTAAGTAATTCTATTGGTGCTACAGTTGTAGGTT
>JALTUB010000120.1 GCA_027047745.1 Sulfurimonas sp. | reverse complement strand
GCTCAAAATTATGCAAATTTGAGATCTATTATTGATACTTCTCGTAAAAGAGGCTTAAATGAATTTGAAGTCTTGAAAACTGTAATTGAGGGGAATTCTGTCTTTTAGATAGGGTGATTAGTTACGATTCTGTTTACTTTACTAGATGCTGATTACTTGGTGCTTACTTTTATAAATATGTCGATATGACATCATAGAACAAAATATAATAAATCAAGGATTTTTCTTATGTTAGTTTGGTTATTGGTACTTTTATTGCTTATTAGTGTTATATATGCTGTTTATATATTTTTTATATCTGATTATCAAATCGAGATAAAAAAGAGTAGTGAATAACACTATACATTTAAAATATGAGAGAGTAACTATGGCAATCAGTATGAATAATCATGTTTTTAAAGGGCATAAAGCACTTCTTGGTAGTAAGTTTGTAACATATGGTGAACTTGAGTTACCAAGAAGTTCTGCAATGGATAGATAAAAATTGCGAACAAAAAATAGAAAAAGAAATCGTTGTTCAAAAAAGAGTACAACCTATAAAACCAAAAAACTCAACAAAAGCAAAATCGGTAAAAAAGCTATAGAATTTTATATACTAAATGTTAAAAATCAAAAAAATAATTGACAGCTACCGAAGTTTTAAACAACTTCTTGAAGCTTCATAAATAAGAATAATTTACCTTGCATACCCTGTATTCATTGCTTCACTTTCATTAATATCTAAAAGTTTTAAAATACTTTTTTTATTCATTTTCCTTGCAAAATCTACAGCTCTAAACCCTTTTGAGTCTTTAACATTTTGTTTAACACCTTTAGCTATAAGTATTTTAACTATATCGATTCTACCATAACAAACTGCTGCCATCAAAGGAGTAAATCCACTTCGTCTTGTCGTTGCATTTATATCAACACCATGCTCTAGCATATAATTAAACATATCCAAATTTCCATATGTAATTGCCATATCAAAAATATTTACACCCTCGTCATCAAACTCAAAAATATCTGCTCCACTCTCTATAAGCAACATGATAGTTTCAATATCGCAATGTTCTCTAAGTGAGTATGCAAGGACTGACTCTCCATTTTCATTTGTTTTGCTTAAATCACCAGCATTTTTTATATATTTTTTAACACCAAGGTAGTCATCATTTTTTAGAAGTTCAATCCATCTATTCACTTTTATCTCTCACTTAATTATTAAAATCTCAATTAAGTAGTATATATAAATTAATATTAGCATTATAAGTGTATAATTTCGCCAATAAATTAATTAAGCGAGAATTCAATGGACATCATTCAAACAACTGATGCTTTTAAAGCACTTATAGAAAATATAAAATCTTCAACAGAGGGTTACAAAGATCCTTTAGCATTTGGTATAGCAAGAGTTGACTTAGGTCAACTTAATGTAGATAAAACACTTCAAGCAACTTATCCACTTATAAATTGGGATGAAAATTTTGGAAGTGCGGCTATTTTTATAAAAGCTTTGCAAGAGCAAGGTTTAGATATTGATTTTACACAAGATGAAGTTGTATGTACTATCAACCTTGAATTTTTACGAAGCTGTTTAAATGCGTTTACCCCTTATTCAGATGAAGCACATGGCGATGCACATAAAAACATTCAAGTTATATCGGCACTATACTCTCAAATCATCAACAGTGGTTCACTTGAAGGCGAGTTTAAAGTATGTTTTCTTTTTGAAGATGGAACTTGTCAAAGTGTTGAAGCAACTTACTTGAAACTATATGCACTATCTCAGGCTAAAGTTGGACTTCGTGAATTAAATCTAAATGGTGCTTTTGGAGCATTACCAAATGTAGCTTGGTCAAATGGACAACCTATTGAGTTAGATTATTTAAGAGAGTTTGAGATAGAACTTAAACTTGCAAATGAGTATCCTCATATTGACTTTGTTGATAAATTTCCAAGATTTTTACAACATATTATCCCTGCTGATAATACTC
>JALTUB010000119.1 GCA_027047745.1 Sulfurimonas sp. | reverse complement strand
CTTTGTGTAGTGAAAGGCATGTCCTTTTATAACTTCTGTATCTAACTCACATTGGTAATAACCTAAACGCTCTCGTTTGTTTGTTAGTGTAAATGTTATGGGTAAAATCCCACTCATCTTTTTTTCATCACAGGCTTCTCCAAGATAGATAAGTCCTGCACACTCTGCATAGACTTTTTTAGTTTTTGCATGTTTGATAAGTGAGTTTTTAAACTTCAGAGAGTTTTTTACTCTTTCATAATGTTCTTTAGTCTCGACATAGCCACCAGGTAGGATGAGTATATCGGCTTCATGGGGGATAGTTTCATCTTCTGTACTGCTAATGATGATGACTTTTTGATATATCTCTTGTAAAAATTTGATGTTATCATGATAGACAAATGAAAAGTTTTCATCTTTTACTAACACACATACTCCCTCTTTCTTTGCCACTTTCTCAAATGGATAGTGGCTAACAGGTTTTAGAGTGACATTCATAACAGACTCTAAGAGTTTTATCTCTATATGTTGTAAAACATCTTGTGAAACTTCTTCTATCTTTTCCAACTCCAGCTCTTTTAAATCAAGTCCCAAATGAGTAGCACTTAAAGTTTTTAGTCCTTTTTGAATCCAGCCACAAACAACTACACCCTCACACTCAGCCTCAATATGTTTTTTGACAAGTTCATAGTGCATTTTAGAAGAGACTTTGTTAAGGATGACTGCTTTTATGGTGTTGTCTGGGCGAAATGAGAGCATTCCTTTTAAAACTGCTGAGATAGTGATGTAGCTTCCACCTGCATCAAGGAGTAAAAGAGAGGGAATGTTCAATATTTTTGCGACATCATAGGCACTTGCACCTTTATCCATCCCATCATAATACCCCATAACCCCTTCTAAGATGGCGACATCTTTGTCAAAATAGTTTTGAAACATCCACTCCAGTTGTTCTTTGTTCATCATGTAGCCATCAAGATTTACAGATGGAGTATTTGCTATGCGTTCATGAAATTGTGGGTCTATAAAGTCAGGTCCACATTTAAAGGGGCGTACATTTTTTTTGTAGTGGTGTAAAAGTGCCATACTTAAAAGGGTTTTACCTTGATTTGATGCTATGGCTGAGATAACTAATGCTTTTTTCAATTTTTTATCCTATAATTTCTAAAAAATAGATTGGTAGTAATATGAAACGATATAGACATTATAACAAAGACACAGCAATAATTCTCTCATGTTTTGGTTCTGTGATTGAGCAAGAGAAATATTTAGAGTTTGAAAAATTTATACAAGAATCATTTGCAGAAATTCCTGTTTTTACAGCGTTTTCTTCTAAGATGGTTATCAAAGAGTTGGCAAAAAAAGGCGAGGTTTATAAAAACTTGCCACAGGTCATGGCAGATGTAGATATGGAGGGGTATAAACGCTATATCGTTGTTAGTGTCAATATCTTTCCAACAGATGAGCATGAAGTGCTTATTCGCATGGTCAAAGGCTTTCGTGAATTTTCTCTAGCAAACATTAGATATACACAGCCACTGTTACAAAAAACAAAAGAGACATCTTTGTATCTTAAGGCACTTGATGAGAAGATACGCGAAGAACAAAAAGATGTTATCAACCTCTATATCATTCATGGTGTACCTGTTTTAAATCTTGGAGGGCTTGAAGCCGTGAGTTATACAGCAAACTTTTTAAAGATGATAAATGAGCGAAATTTAGCCTGTTCGCTAGAGGGAGAATTTCCTTTTTATGCTCTAAAAGATGCTATCAAAAGAGATATACTCAGACTCACTCATGATGATAAAACAAAAAAAGTGCAGATTGTGCCGATGCTTTTAGTGAGTGGCAATCATTATGATAAAGATATGCAAGAGATTTGTGAGGAAGTGAGTGAATATGCAGATGCAACTATCGTCAAGTCGATTACAAAAGATGAAAAGTTTAACTTGATAGAGCAAAAAAATGTTCGTGAGATATTTAAAGAAAATATTGCGATAGAGATGAAGAAGTTAGGCGTATAAATACCTAACTTCTAAAAAGAAAATTTATGCTTTACAGAGCTTTTTATCAAATAAGAACATACACTCATTTGTTTTATTGTAAGCTTTCACTGCTGTTAAAACTGCAACATCAACAAGTGGTTCAATGATAATAACAGACATATATGCTACGCCAAAAGTCAAGACATTGTGAATGTTTTCAGCACCAAATCCTTGTCCGTAAATCGCCCAAAAAGCAACCCATGAAACGATAGCACCTTCCCAAGCGATAGAGAGTTTAAGAAGTTGTGTATAACTTATATCTTTATACGCTACACCTTTTGGTATCACTTTTTTTGCTACCATGTTTAGTACAAACATACTTGCAAGGAGTGTTGTAACATTGATACCATATTGTGGTAGGTCAAATGGTGCAAAGAAAAGACCTTGCACTAACAATCCAAGAGCTAAACCGATAGTAGTTGGAGCAAGACCAAAAACTAAAAAAGCAGTTGTTCCTAAAATCAGATGCACTTCACTCACACCTATTGGATAGTGTGGTAAAACTTCAAAACAGAAAAAGACTATCATCGCGACTATGACGCTTTTAAGTACCAAAGAGACAAGACCATTCTCTTTCATATTATCATACGCTACTTTTGCAGTAGCCCCTAAAACTGTTGTTGCAGTTATATAACTTAATATCATTTTAGCACCATCTACTACACCGGGTTCTATATGCATTTTTGCTCCTTTTAAGCATTTATGTTCTTGATTGTAACATATATTCTTTTTATTTTGGCATAATTTTACAAAGGAGTCTCTTTTGGGTTATAACAAATGGCTAGAAAATCATGCGATTAAGCATAAAAAAATAGTAGAAAAGCTTGTCAGTAAAGGTTTAGATAAAGAAGCGATTATAGATTATTTTGATTTTGAAAATATGAAAGAAAAAGAGATTGATTTTTGTCCTTTGTATGTCAAAAATAAGAAGTGTCATGAGATGGAGAGTCTCAACTGTTATCTCTGTTCTTGTCCAAATTTTCGTTTTAATGATGATGGTATAAAAAAAGTGGAAGAAAAAACTCAGTTTAGTTACTGCAATATCGCATCAAAAGATGGAAGAGAGGGTGTATATGGTGAGAAAATTCATCAAGACTGTTCTGGATGTGGAGTTCCACATCATCGCTCTTATGTTCAAAAGCATTTTGACCTTGATTGGGCTAAAATCATGCAAGTTTGCAAAGCCTGATGGGAGTTAAGACATCTATCAAACTTCATGAGGTAAATGCCCTGTTTCCAAACTATCATTTTACAAAAATCACAGCTACAAAATATGGGATAATGGATACAACTTACATACTAGAGAGTAAAAGTTCTTTTTATATTTTGAAAAAATACGAAAGAAAAATAGAGACAAAAATAGAGACTGAAAAAAAACTTTTGAGACTCTTATCTGCTTCAAACCTAAATACTCCAAAATTTTTAGAGCAAAATGATGAGTGGTATCTTTATGCTAAATTAGAAGGAAAAATACCTCAAAATATACAACTTAAACATATACAAATACTTGCAAGATTTATGTCAGAGTTTCATAATGTCAGTAAAGATTTCAAAGATTCAAGAGCTTTCTTAGCCTCTTATGAGATAAAAAAGATGCTTAGTTTTGCGAAGAGTAACTATTTTGTGTATTATAAAAAATTTTCTTCTTTAAAAGAGATGCGTCAAAAAGATGATGGCTTTATTCATGGGGATATTTTTATAGACAATACACTCTTTACAAAAAATAAAATAGCAGTGTTTGACTTTATAGATGGAGGTTTGGGCGAGTTTAGTTTTGATCTTGGGGTGGCTTTACTCTCTTTTAATCCTCATAAAAGAGTTCTTTTTACAAAGAGTTTTTTACAAACATATAACCAAAAGGCAAAGAGAAAAATATCTCATAAAGAGTTGCAAAAACAACTTCAAGTTGCGGCTAAATTTTATGGCTTGTTGCGTTTAGTGTCTGATGATAATCTAAAACGCATGAAGGAGTTAGCAAAATTTTGGTAAGATTCGCTCATGAAACATGGTGCAAATATATATAAATATGCGAAACAGATCGGATGTAGTAGTGATGAGATAATAGATTTTTCATCCAACATTAACCTCTACCAACTAAAAGCTATGTTAAATATCACAGATGCAGAAATAACAAAGTATGCAGATAGTAACTACAAAACTCTAAAAAAGATTATTGCACAAAATTATGCTCTAAACAAATCACAAATAGCACTCTTTAATGGTGCTACTTCTGCCATTTACACACTTCTCTCACAACTCAAACAGACAAAAATTGTACTCTATGCACCTTTGTATGGAGAGTATGAAAAAGCAGCAAGAGAGAGTAAAAAAGATATTTATAAAATAAATCGTATGCAAGATTTATATGCAAGAGTACCTAAAAATTCTATTGTTATTTTTGTAAATCCATCTACACCTGATGGTAAATTTTATGAGCTTCATGAACTATTTTTATACTGGAAGAAGCAAAATTGTACCATTGTTTTAGATGAGAGTTTTTTAGAGTTTGAAGAGCATTCATCTTTAAAAGAGATGATAAATGAGTATAAGAAGCTTTATATTATTCAATCTTTTTCAAAGTTTTATAGTTGTGCAGGGGTAAGAATTGGTGCTATATTTTCTCATAAAAAGAGTATAAAAAAACTTAATATACCTTTGTGGAATATATCTTCTCTTGATGTGGCATTTTTACATAAACGACTGCAAGATAGCGAGTTTAAAAAGAAGAGTCTCAAGCTTCATAAAGAGCAAAAAAAGGAGTTGATGGATATTTTAAAAAACTCTCAACTTTTTGAAGAGGTTTTTAAAAGTGATACAAATTTTATACTCACAAAATCTTCAAAAGCAGAGCAAATTTTTTCTCATCTGCTCAAATATAAAATCCTTACTAGAACTTGTGGAAGTTTTGAGTATCTAAGTCATGAATACTTGCGTTTTGCACTAAAAGATAAATCCTCACATGCAGAGCTTAAAAAAGCATTTGCTGGTTTTTTGGAGTCTCATGAGTAATATTTTTATCGCTCTTTTTTCTTACTTGATTGACAAAAAATTTGGTGAATTTTCTTTTATAAAACATCCTGTTATCAGGATAGGGGAGTTGATAAGTTATTTTGAGAAACATTTTTATAAAGATTCTATATTTCAAGGTTGTTTGCTTGTACTCTTTGTTTTGGGTGTTGTGAGCTTTTTTAGTATAGTTCTTTATTCTATTTTGGAGTCTTTTCCTTCTCTTTTATATCTTTTTTTTAGCTCTTTTATTGCTTCAATGTTTATAGCCCATAAAATGCTCCGTGATGCTGTTGGGGATATTCTTCATACTGAAAACAAGAGAGAGGCTATTGCCATGCTAGTTTCACGAGATACAAAAGATATGAGTGAAAGCGATGTTTATAAAGCTGCGGTTGAGACCTATGCAGAAAACTTAAGTGATGGTGTTATCGCTCCACTCTTTTATCTTTTACTTTTCAATCTACCTGGGATTATCATCTATAAGGCTATCAATACTATGGATTCTATGGTAGGATATAGAACTAAAAAGTATGAAAACTTTGGCAAATGTGGGGCAAAACTTGATGATTTGGCAAACTATATCCCCTCTCGTTTAACTGCAATACTCATCATGATACTAGCAAAAAAGATGGATATTTTTAGTTTTTATCATGATGGAAAAAAACATGAAAGTCCAAATGCAGGACACCCCATAACAGCCATGGCACTAGCCCTAAATGTAAAGCTAGGTGGTGACACTTCTTACTTCGGTAAGCTAAAACATAAGGCATATTTTGGCAAAGGCAGAAAAAAAATTACAAAAAAGGATGTTCAAAATGCACTCAATCTTTTTTAGTAAGATTTGCTAAATTGTAGATTAACTATGAGATAATTTTATTATCAAAGCTTGGTGGCTTTATGTATGAAGTAAAGTATAACGCTCTTAGATATAATAAAACTTAAGAGTTTAAGAAAGGATTCCATAGCGTGAGAGCACAAGCACTCCAAAAGTATATGGAAAAACGACTTGAAAACCTAACTGCGTTTGCATGTGCAGATGAAGGAAAAAGCCTTAAAAATCTCGTATTGAAATAATTATAATTTTATATTATAAAATTAATTATTTTAGTTTATTATTACTTAATATTTATTGTAATAATATTATCTTATGAAAACTAGAATAACACAGTTTTTTAAATCCGTTTACTACTTGTACTATGATGGTTTTGTAAATATGAAGGTCGGAAGAACCCTTTGGCTACTCATTGTTGTAAAACTATTCGTTATGTTTGCCATTCTTAAATGGCTATTTTTTCCAGATGTACTGCAAGAGAAGTTTCACACTGATCAAGAACGCAGCCAATACATCTTAAACCAACTCACAAAGGAGAACTGATTTATGGAACACACTGCTTTACTCGTTGACTGGTCACGCGCACAGTTTGCACTTACCGCACTCTACCACTGGCTATTCGTACCTCTTACTTTAGGTTTGACATTTATAGTCGCAATTATGGAGACTATATATGTAAAAACTGGAGATGAAAAGTGGAAAACTATTACAAAATACTGGATGGGACTTTTAGCAATTAACTTTGCAATCGGTCTTGCTACTGGTATTATTATGGAATTTCAATTTGGTACTAACTGGTCAAACTATTCTTGGATAGTTGGAGATATTTTTGGAGCACCACTTGCTATTGAAGGGCTTATGGCTTTCTTTATGGAGTCAACATTCTTCGCCGTTATGTTCTTTGGCTGGAATAAAGTAA
>JALTUB010000118.1 GCA_027047745.1 Sulfurimonas sp. | reverse complement strand
TTTTGATTTGTTTGTTGGCGTGTGTATGGCTTACTTTTAGAGTAGCTATAATCAAGCTGTATAGGTGCTATCCAAGAGTCACGAAGCTTTGAACTATCGGCTTCATTTTTTTCATAATCATAGTTAAATTGCTTCTGTTTGTTATCTGAGATAAATTTATCTAAGTTAGAATCTTTCTCATTGGCAAATAGAGATAAGTTATAAACTAGACATAGTGATAGTGAGAGCTTTAAAACCTTCATCAATTTCCTCTTTAGTTATAGTAAGTGGTGGTAAAAATCGCAGAGTATTTCGTCCAGCTTTTAAAACCATAACACCATTTTCTCTTGCACTGTTTATGATCTTTGTAAGTGTATCAGCATCTTTGACACGCAGTCCACACATCATGCCGATGCCAACTTTTTGCGTAAATATATCTTTGTGTTTTTTATAAAAAGCCTCTAGTGCTTGGTTAAAGTAAAGAGAGGTTTTCTCTAGTTCACCACTTTTCTTTTTCTCTTCTAAAATATCAACAACTTCACAAACTGCACTTGAGCTTAGATAGTTTCCACCAAAAGTAGAACCATGATCACCAGCACTTAGAACATTTTTCAAAGTAGTCATGACGATTCCAACAGGAACACCACCACCAACACCTTTTGCTAAAGTGATGATTTCGGGACTAATACCATATAGTTGTGAAGCTGTAAACTCACCAGTTCTATATGCACCTGTTTGAACTTCATCAACTATTAGTGGGATTTTTTTCTCTTTTAAAAGTTTTTCTAAAGCTTGTACTTTTGCCTTATCTTGAGGTTCTACTCCACCCTCGCCTTGTATAAGTTCTATCATAACACCAGCTGTATGGTCATCAAGCAGAGATTCTACCTCATCTATCCCATCAGCATACACAAAACCATCAGGAAATGGACCAAAATAGTTATGCATTGACTCCTGTCCTGTTGCTTTTACGGTTGTGATAGTACGACCATGAAAAGAGTGTTGCAGAGTTATGATTTTATATCGTTTTATCTCTCCATCTCTCTCACCATGTTTTCTAACTATCTTAATAGCACCCTCATTAGCTTCAGCACCACTGTTTCCAAAAAAGCACTGCATATCATATCCACTAGCCTCTACAACTTTTTGAGCCGCTTTTGCTTGTGGAGCTATATAGTAAAGATTTGAGATATGAGTAATATTTGAGATTTGTTCACATATAGCTCTGTTTACTCTCTCATTTGCATGTCCAACACTCACAACACCTATACCAGATGTAAAATCTATATATTTTTTACCATCACTATCTCTAAGTGTTGCATTGTTAGCACTCACAAACTCAATATCACTACGCCCATAAGTGGGTAACACATATTTTTTGTCAAGCTCTTTTATAGTCATTTATAATTTTCCTCTATCTTAAATTTCTTCTTCGATTGCACCATATGCACAGACACCAGTTCTAGGAGAGTTTACAAAGTTTGAAATCATATATTCTTCACCATCATGATACTCTTTTGTATGTTTTTTTACACATGATTTACAAAAAAGAGCCTCTCTGTTATGCACACACTCTGTACATATAAACTTTGCTGATTTTTTATGACACCTATGACATTTTTCTTTAAACTCAGAGTTTCTCGCTAAAAGTTTTATGTAGTAATCCTGCTTACCTTTATACTCTTTTTTAAACTCAATTACCAAGTCAGTTGATGAACCATAATCATAAGTATAATCAACTTTTTTATACTCACTTAAGACCTCTATAGGTTCACCCATATCAATCTCTTCTCTATTGGCACGAAAACCACTCATATGCCCACAACACTCTAACCATATTTCTCTTAAAAATCTATCTAAATGAAATAGTTTTGCTTTTTTTGATACCAAAACATGAAGAAAAAAGTCAGGCATATATTTATCATATATTTTAAACTGATAGAGAGTCGTTGTCACATTCTCATCTGCTATATTTTTCTTAATACAAGTTCCAACATGTCTTTGCAATCCACTTGTAGAGAAATGTTTTTTACATACTGTACAGATTGGTTTATCATCTGTACTAAAGTAAAACTCATCTTCATTAAAAATCATATCTTGGGACTGTTCTACTACTTCGCTTAGTTTTTCTCTTATATCAAACCCATCCTCTTCATACTCTTCTTGAGAAAAAACCTCAGGAATCTCTCCATCTAGCATAGCTTGCATATGAAAAATAGACATACAGTTAAATATATCTTGTAAAAGTAAACTAACAACAATAGTGAGGTTTTTTTCATCCATTGTCTCTATTTTTTTTATCTCTAATCCTACAAGTTGACTATTTGATTCCATCATATCGAGCATATTTTTTGCCATATCTTTATAGTATTTACTTTTAATAAGTTTAGCAAACTCTTTTTGGTAAAGCGTCACTATCTCTTTTAAAAAAGCCTTTTTTTCAAGAGTTAAAAAAACACTTATTTCTTTTCCCATACTCTCTAAAAGCTCATTCTTATCAATCTCATCATTCATAGAGTTGCCTAAGTCTTGCAAAATATACTGCATAATTGTACCAACTTCGATCGTATATTCCTCTATAAATGCATCAATATCTCCGTTAATATGACCAACTCTTTTTACTAAATTATCTGTAAAATCAGTTCCATCTTCGTTTAGAATACCTAACAACATATACAGCAATTCTTGCGCACTATTTAAACCAACACCACTCTTTTTAAAAAACTCTTTTATACCTTGTAACTCTATACTATAATCTCTCATCTAAACCTCCTTGCAGTCTGTTTTTTTCTTATATTTTATATCCAAAGTCTCAAAATGTTTTTTAGCATACGCTATCTGCCATTTTTCACGACCTCTTAAATCTCTCTCATTTTTAGAACCTTTTGTCTCGATGATAAAACCTTCACTCTCATCCAGTTTTATAACAGCAAAGTCAGGATTGTAAGTTCCAAGTGGTGTTTTTATTTTAAACTTATTTGGAAGTTTTGTAAAAAATTTAAAATCTCTATCTGCACAATTTATGAACTTTTTCTCTATATCGGAATCCCACTGCTCAGCACTATAAAGTCCTCTTTGAGTATCTTCTAAATCATACCCTTCTATTGTATCTACAAAAACATTACTAAACTCATAATAATCATCAACCTTTTTATAAACAAGTCCATCTCTGCTTAATATATCATACATTACATCTTCAAAAGCGATAAGTGCTTCTTTAACATAAGCATCACTATTTTTTACAAATTCTTTGGTAAATCTACTATATCCAAACTCTTCAAATATCTCTATTATAGTTTTACGAGAGATTCCTATTTTCTCTTGTAAAATATTTACGATGTCTGGTAATTCTTCTTCATACTCTATTTTTATATGTTTTTCATCTTCTACATAAGCATCTAACTCATTCGTTAAACTACCAAACTGTTTTAAGATTTTTTTCTCTCTCACTTCAATAGTATGAAGTTTAGCAATAACATCCTCTTTATACTGTAAAGAATTTAAACTAATCTCATATATAGTCTTCTGTTTTAACCTTTTCCAAAGTTCCTGAAACTCTTTTAATTCTACTAACTCTTGGCGAATTTTTGCTGTTTTTCTTTTTTTAAAGTTATTTGGTTTTAGAGCATTTGAGACACCACTTATATCATACTCTAGTTGCAGACTTCTAGCGAACTCATCAAAACTCTCATTTGCTATTACTGTAAGTCTATTTATACTTTTATCTTGTATGCGTTCGCCCTTTGCGTTTACTGCTAGTCGCACACCACGACCTAAAATCTGGCGTTTTTTCATCTCTGACTTTGTATCATTTAGCGTTGTTATAAAAAATACATTTGGATTATCCCAACCCTCTTTTAAAGCACTATGTGAAAATATAAAACTCACATCTTCATCAAAACTAAGTAGCTTTTCTTTCTCTTTCATGATTAAATCATAAGTCTTTTTAGCAAGTTTTCTATCGCTCTCATTACTTTTTAACTCATCCACAAAACCACTTTTTCGTTTTGCAAAATATGAAGCATAAATATCTTTGGCATTTACATTTTTAAAACTAAGATAATCTTTTTTATATCTATCAAATTCAGAACAAAAGAACTTCTCTATCCAGCCATCTTCTTCTTTTAAAAAATTTGAAACTTTATCTATAAAAAATAGACTTAGTACCTTTATGTTCTTTTTCTTTAACTCCTCAAACTTCTGCATATGCAGTTTAATAGCTTCACTTATCTGCTCTTGTTGGATTTGGCGTTTTACTTTTCCATTTACAACATGAAGTTCTAGTTTTAAAGCATTTTCAAACTGTATAAAAAGCTCTTTAAAGTTTATCTCATCCACTATAAAACCTGTGTAAATAGGATTTTTAGTTTTATCTTTGAGACTATCATTACCTTTGATTTTCAGTATCTTTTTTACAAATTCATCTTTGTTATTTACTATTAACTCCAAAGAAGCTACTGGTCTTTTTGACTTTTTATCTATCTCAATTTTGAGAACATTTATATAAACATCATTTATAGTTTCATTCTCACTAAGTGCTAAAACATCTATTTGCTTCACGAGTCCACTTTCTAATGCTTCTTTTGGACTCAATGAGTATAAAAGATTGTAGTAGTTTTTATGTGTAGCAGAATAACGCAGAGTAAAAAGAGGATTAAGTTCAGATATGGAAGTTTTACTAAGTTCACTCTCCATATTTTGTGGTTCATCAAGGATAAGGATAGGATTTGTTTTTTGCAAAGACTCTTTTGGTGTTCCTACAAAACCTTCTCGTGGCATATTAAGCACAGTTCCTGCTCTTTTAAAACTATCTATGGTCATAACCATAATATTTAAAGTATCATCTCTTATAAAATGTTTAAGCGAACCCAAACGCGATGAATCATACTCAAAATAATCATAAGGAAAATTAAACTCTTGTTTAAAATGTTCTTGCATACTTCTAAGTGAATTTAAAACACCCTCTCGTATAGCGATAGATGGCGTTATGATTATAAACTTATTCCATCCATATTTTGCATACATCTCTAAAATAGTTTTGATGTAAACAAAAGTCTTACCCGTTCCTGTCTCCATCTCTATAGTAAAATCAAGTGTTTGCAACTCATCACTCATGATAACTCTGTTTTTTGTTTGGATTGTTTGTAAGTTTTGTAAAACACTCTCTTTATCAAGAGTTAAAACATTAGAACAGACTGCCTCACCATCAAATATATCATATTCACTCTCTAGTTTAGCTTGTCCTAAAAAAAGGTCTAGCGTCGCGTTTATAGCTTTTTGCTGATGGGGTTGAGAGAGGTATTTTATCTGCATAATTAAAGTCCGAGTTTTTCAAAAAAATAATCTAAAGATTTATTATTTTCTCTTTTTATAGGCTTTTTAGAAGTGTTAAATTTTTTAAATATCTCTTTTTCATTTAAAGATTTTTTCTTTATAAGTTCTGATTCAAACTTTCTTTTCAAATTACTTTTTGATTTATTGTCACTGTTTTCCCAAGCTGACATCATCCATGCTTCTATGTCTTTTGAGACAACAGAGACTATCACATCTTCATCATTTGATATTTTAATTTTACTCTTATACCAATCTTTTAACTTTTTTATACACTCATAAGTTGTAGTATCGCATTGTGTTTTTAAATCTATAAGTATAAATATTTTTGTGCATTTTTGCAGTCTTAATGCTTTAACATGAGACTCTACAGTTTTCGAATTTAAAATTTTACAAGTTCCTTTTGTGCCTGAAGTTCTCACTTTTAGGTCTCTTATAAAATGAGGTTTAAAATAACTCTCAAAAAAAAGTTTATCACTATCACCTTCAACAAGTAAACCTATTTTACTCATCATACTCACCTAAAACACCAGTTTGTATCATCTCTACTAAATCGCCTTTAAAAAGTTTCATAATTTTTTTAATATTTACAATATCCTTTGCTCTCTGCCCCTTTGTATCTCCATCATAATCACGAAACATAAAAAGTATCTCATCTAACTTTAGTTGTTGTAATATTTCTGTACTATGTGTTGTAAAAAATATCTGTTTATCACTCTCTCTCATCGTATTTAAAATGTATGAAAGTGTTTTCATGTGCATATGTCTCTCAGGTTCTTCAAACATTAAGCAGTTTGATTTACTTGTTTTTAATGCTGTCATAATACTTAAAAAATGGATAGTGCCATCAGAAACTCTATGTTGACTAATTTTATTTATCAAGCCATCTGTATTTTCTTTAAAGATAATAATAGGAAATGCACCATCTAAGAGTTCTATAGATTCAACTAAATCTACTTCCCCTATCAATGACATTGATATATCTTCAAAAACATCTGAATCTAATGTTTTTAAATAATAGGCTAAATTTGTAGCATCTTTTAATAAAAATTTTTCCTCATATTTTTGATTATTTTTGATTTCCTTAGGATGAAAATAAAAAGATGAAAATATATTTTCAACACCAAATATATTCTTAATCATAAGATTAATATCCATAGTATCTGTTGTTATTTTTTTAAAACTAGAATCTTTTAATTTTAAATCATTTTCAATGCTCATATATCTTTTTTTATCCAAAGCATCAATATATTTATCATAGTGTTTTATATCATAATTATATATTCTATTTAAACTATTATTATCTATATCTTCTTTCTCTATTTTTATTTTTTTTATTTTTCCAACTACAGTTATTTCAATAGGATATGGTCCCTCTTCATATTTAAAAATAAAATTAAAATCTACTACTATAGAATATTGATATATATAGTTATCAATTAAAACTATATTATCAATATTGAATTTTGGTTTTATTACAATATCATTT
>JALTUB010000117.1 GCA_027047745.1 Sulfurimonas sp. | reverse complement strand
CTGTGGCCCCCCCATGATGATCAGTGCCGTACTAAAAATGCTGGACGACCTTGGCGTTCCGGAAGAGATGATTATGTTTGACGATTTCGGGAGTTAAACCAAATCACGATAAGCCATAAGTGCCTTATTGCTGAATAACATTCATGCAGGGCAGGGTTACCAGAACAGGAAGTCGGAAAACCGCAGTAAGAAATTTAGCCTGCGATTTTCCGCCTTCAATCTTTATACAAAATCAAGTTTAGGATATGTTCAAATCTTGAAACCTGATGCTGTTCCCAATTTGCTAAAATCACAACCTGTTTTTATTTCAGGAAAAATAACAGATAGACCATCCCTCCGGTAAACAACAAATAAAGAATTGAATATTTGTGAAAATCTATCCATATTCTCCTCTCTTTTACAAAACGTAAAGCAATAATATTGGCAAGAGAAGCCATCACCAACCCATTGCCACCAACATTTACGCCATAGGTAATGGCACGCCAGGAGTTACTAAATTTTGACATAAAAATAGCTGCGGGAACGTTGCTCATAATTTGTGAAGAAAGTAGTGAACCAAAAAAGGCATCAGAAGGTCGTGCCATTGCTAACTGTTTCATAAGCTTTGTCACAAAAGGGACCTCACTCAGCAAATGGAAGTCGATGAACATCACCACAAAAAGTAACAACAACAGCCAGTCGGTCTTTACAAATACCTTCCTGTAGAAGATGAGGTAGATAAAGATGACAACAACCAAAGCGTAGTAAGCAACACCCAACTCGATAGAAGCAATAAAAGCAGCCAAAACCAGAACCGAGAGAAAAAACATCCGGGAATCCACACCATTTTTGTGCTGTTTGTCGTGAAAAGCCAACTTTTCAGAAGGAAACGAAATCCACACAAAAGCCATTAGAACAATGGACATCACCCCGAAAAGCGGAACCATCTTTTCTATAAAGTGAAAAAATGAGATCCCCCACTCGTGCCACAGGAACAGGTTTTGCGGGTTACCTACCGGTGTCAGGGCAGAACCCACATTCACGGCCAGTGCCTGAAAAATAATCAGCTTTTTCACATCATTCTTGATGGCACTCTGAAAACCGAGGGTGAGCGGAACGGTAATAAACAAAGCGATATCGTTGGTCAGGAACATGGACAGAACACCGGATAATATCACAAGAGCCAACGCCAGCCCTCTTTCGGTGGAAGTTCTCAGGAGCAAACCCCGGGACAAACGCCCGATATATGCACTTTCCCGGATAGCCGTAACCACGATAAGTAAACCCGTGAGATTCAAAACAGTATGCCAGTCAACAAAATCCGGATAAAGCAATATCTTTTTCGGAAATACCACCATGAACAAAACCAGTAATAAAAAAAATGATAATAAGATTAGGTTGTTCATCAAAAACCCGGTAAGTTTTACCTTTTCAACCTTATGCTTCAACATGCTACATGATATAAAAGTTCTATTGCAAAATTCCGATTTTTTTTGTTAAGACTATAATTTATTTTATGAAGTTGTTTAAAGTTAACTATCGAGAATTCAATTAACAACAAAACGTTGAAAAGAAAGAATGTTATTAAGCAAAAGTATAATAAAAAAAGAGATTTGTTCCTGTCTTGACTTTGGAAAAATCAATAAGAATACAAAAGTAAAGGATTATCAAGTGGTTATGGCGATATTATATCGGTTGAAAACGGGATGTCAATGGAGGCAATTGCCCATGAAACAATTCTTCAGGGATAAATATAGCTGGCACAGTGTTTACTATCATTTTCAAAAGTGGAGTAAAGATGGTAGCTGGGAAAGTGTTTGGCATAACATTCTTAAAAGACATAAACACCTTTTGGAGTCATCAAGTATCCGGCTTGATGATACATACTCCCGCAAAACGGGGAGGGGAATCAGTAGCTTATCAAGGGCCCAAAAGAGTAAAACCACTAATAACCTGGGTTCAAGATGAGACTTACATACGGAAAGCCTGCAAAATGTGAGATTTGGAGTAAGGAACATGAAGTAATAGCGGGCTATTTCAAAGGTTTTTTAGGTAGGATTCTAAAAACCCTTTCACCGTTTACACAGTTTTTAGCATACTACCTCGTTTGCCGAATCGCACCATGCCGCTCAGCAGGCTACCATTATTTAGTCTCGCTGCTGGCCACTTGTAAAGTTAACAAAGGGAGCCTTTTGGATGGCAAAAGCATACACTGAATGTTATCCTGAATTACCCTGCTAACCAACTGCACAAACTTTTGCCCGGCCAAGGCCAATTATAAAAATTCTTCCCGATTAATCAAGGTGTAGTTTGCCGAAGGGATACATACAACCGGACTTATTAAACTAAAATTTGAGGTATGAAAGACCGGAAATCAAAGTCGTGCATCTATCCGAAAAGCGTGTCAGGATTACGGTTTTGCCCCATGTAAACATTATTTTTATTTTTTCTTTATATAATTTTTTATAATAATTGTTAAACTTATATAAAAAAATTTTATACTTGCAAATGATTTAATTAAAAATTTATAGAATTATGAAGTATTTTTTTACAAAATTAACTGTATTATTTGTGTTTCTATTTATGGCACAAGCCACGATGGCACAAGTAGCTCAAGTGACAGGAAAAGTATCCGATCCTACGGGAGATCCTCTGGTTGGCGTAAGTGTGTATATCAGTAGTAATAATAATTTAGGCACTACCACCAAAGCGAACGGTACATTTAGCTTAAAAGTACCCAAAGCAAATGGAAAAAAACTTATTTTTTCGTTTATCGGTTTTAGCAAAAAAACGGTGGCTCTTACAGGTAGAAATCAACGTTTAGAAATTGTTATGAGTCCGGATTTGATGAACTTAAATGAAGTAGTAATTACCGGAACAGGGAGTATTGCCACCAAAAAACAGATTGGGGCTTCCATTTCAATGTTGAATAAAAAGCAATTGGGAAACCTGAACAATGTTGTAAGTGTAGGGGCTGCTTTACAAGGGAAAATAGCAGGGGCCTATGTTACTCGTAACTCAGGAAACCCTTCAGGAGGTATATCCATTCGTTTGAGGGGAGCCAGCACTTTAACAGGGAGTTCCGATCCGTTATATATTGTTGATGGTGTAATAGTAAATAATGAGTCATCACAGTTGATTAATTTGGGGGGATACTCGCAAAACAGGCTGGTCGATTTAGATCCCGATAACATTGATCACATTGTCGTTTTAAAAGGTGCTGCTGCCGCTGCCATTTATGGTTCGAGAGCCAGTAACGGTGTTGTTTTGATTTACACCAAACGGGGAAAAACAGGCGCTCCCAATATCACTTTTTCTACGGGTGTAAATATAAACCAGCTTAGGAAGCCATTCCCCTACAACACGGCACAGTTAAAATGGGAAAACGGAGTAGCAGTCCCTGCAAAAAGGTATAATTATCAGGATGAAATTTTCCATACGGCTTTTGGCTATCAGAACTTTGTCAATATTTCCGGAGGTACTAAAAATACGAAATATTACATGTCTGCCTCACAATTTAAAAATGGGGGTATTGAAAGGAATACCGATTTTGGCCGGAAAAATTTAAATATACGTATTGATCAGGTTTTGTCTAAATGGGCCAAAGTTTCCGTAGGGTCCATCGTCTCTTACAACAAAAGTAATGACATGCCCAACGGTAAAAATTATGGTCCTCTTGTAAGTTTATTGTTTGCAGATAACACAAAAAATCCTGCACCCAACAAGTATGGAAAATATCCCAATATCGGTTGGATGGCCAATCCGTATGAAGCTATTAATCGAATAAAAGCTACCACTACCAATCATCGTAATGTAAGTGATATTCAGTTTCATTTGACCCCAATAAAAGGTTTACGGATAAACTATGTTTTAGGTTATGATTATACATATTCGGTTGGCTTGTTATTTATTCCCAAAGGATTTAATACCGTACCAAATGGAAAATCTCAAAAAAATACATTAAGTACAACGATGATTAACAGCGATCTGAACCTAAGCTATAAATTAGATTTGAACGAATTCATTTCGTTGACAACCGGTATCGGGAGCAGCTATCAATATGAGGAAAACAATGTTTTTGGTGTAACCAATGACAAGGTCGGAGCTATGGATAATGTGATTATAACCGACCCATCTTCGGCAGTATCAGGAAGAGATTACCGGTCAAAAGCTTCTTACTGGGGTAATTATATTCAGGAGAGTTTTAGTTTTAAAAACAAAATCTTTTTGACTGCAGCAGCCCGAATTGATGGGGCTTCAACTTTTGGAGAGAATCAGAGAAATCAGGTATATGGTAAATTTAGTGGGTCTTATTCCATTTCGGATGAAAATTATTGGAAAAATATCTTCGGAACGACTTTTGACTATTTCAGAATACGGGCTGCTTGGGGACAATCAGGTAACCTGACAGCTTTGGATCCATTTCAGATTTACACGAATTACAACACGTTGAACTACATGGGCGATATAGGCTTTATACCATCCACAATGCAGGGCAACCCAAATCTGAAACCAGAAAGACAGGTTGAATATGAATCGGGGTTTGATTTCTCCATGTTCAAAAATAGGTTCGGAGGAGAATTTACTTACTATCATCAAAGTATTACTGATTTATTAGTAAACAGACCGCTGTCTCCATCCACAGGCTATGTTAGTCAGTTTACCAATGTCGGTACAATGCAAAACAAAGGAATTGAAATATTGATTAGGGGTATCCCCATACAAAAATCAAATTTTTCCTGGGAGGTTTCCGGTACCTATAGTAGAAACAACAACATAACACCTTTTATAGAAGGAGGGAAAATTAGTTTAGGCATGTGGGGTACATCAGTCGCCATATCAGGACAACCATTGGGTGTTTTCTATGGTACATACTTTGCCACCAAATCTGACGGAAGTATGCTGTTGAATTCAAAAGGGTTTGTTCAGAAAGCAAGAGGACATTATAACTACGTAAAAAATGCATATGGTCAGTCTATGCCTGTTCCTGTTCAGGATTATGATAAAAACGGACAGCCTACCGGTACCACTCTGCGTAAAGTAATTGGGAATCCAAACCCCAAGTATATCGCTTCAGTTATCAACACTCTAAATTATAAACGTTTTAGTTTAAGGGTTCAGGTTGATGTGGTTCATGGCAATCAGGTAATGAACTGGGACAAAAGGATGGGATATTTATTTCCGGGCGGAGCACCTCAGGGTCTTGAGTTGACCGGTAAAATTCCAAAAGGATCTTCGCGTCCCAACTTCTTTATTTTCCAATCTTTTATTGAAGACGGTTCTTATGTTAAATTGCGGGATGTCTCCTTGTCGTATGATTTAAAAATAAAAAAGACCAAAAGCTTTTTAAAATCAATCAGGTTCTCGCTTGATGGATCTAATTTGTTATCATTTGACCGTTATTCAGGTCCCGATCCGGAAGTAAACACCGATGGACAGTCGAATGGCGTGCGCGGACAGGATATGGCCAACGTACCAATTCCAAGAACCTTTAGATTCGGGATGTCCTTCAGATTTAAATAAAAAAATTCCATTAAATTTCAATGCTATTTTTATACAGATAAAAAATATAAAAAGATGAAAACAATAAATAAAATTTTTATTACTCTTCTTATTACAACATCGCTATTCAGTTGTAAAAAAGACTTCCTCAATGTGAATCAGCCTACCCAAACTCAGGTTTTGTCAACAAGATCGGGATTATTAGGACTTGCCGTTGGCCTTCGGTCTCATTTTGCTTCTTCGACATATTATTTTGTTGTTGAAGTTCCGGGGCTGTCAACCCGGGAAATGGGAGATATAAGTACTTATGTTACACCGGCAGAGTTAGTTCTGGGTGGTACGCCATTGTCAGACGATAATACGGGAATTAGCGGTCTATGGGCAAATTTATTGCGCGACAAAGGAATGGCAGAAAATATTTTGGCGAATGTGGGTTCCGTCACGATGGAACCGGGAACAAAATCAGGACTTACGGCTTATGCCCAGTGGTTTAAAGCCATTACATTAGGGTACCTGGCACAAAATTTTGAAGAAGTTCCCATTGATAATCAACTTAATGGAAAAGCCAAGTTTAACAGCCGTAAGGAAGTATTTGCCGCATGTATTTCATTACTCAACAGTGCAAAGGCAGAGATTGCTGCACAGCCTGTTTCAACAGAATTTTCCAAATTATTTCCTCAGCTCAATTTACCGAATGTGATTAATGCTTTTTTAGCAAGATATAATTTATTTGCCGGAAATTATACTGCGGCAATAGCTGCAGCAAACGCAGTTGACTTAACATCTAAGTCGGTGTGGGAATACGATGGTACCACTTATAAAAACCCGGTTTATATGTTTGCTGTTTATAACAATCCGGATACAAAGCCCCAAGCTAATTTTGGCCTGACAGGAAAATACGCTCCATCAAAGGGTGATGGGAGAATCGCTTTTTATCTTGATTCTTCAAAACCAATTGTGGAACCGCAGGATGTCGGTGGACATACTGTTGTAGATTTGCTTGGGTTTTTTGACACTATGGACAAATCAATTCCGGTTTATTTACCCGGTGAGATGTTATTAATAAAGGCAGAAGCATATGCTCAATTAGGAGATTTAAGCAAAGCCGTACAGTTTATAAATGCTGTACGCGAAAAAACTAATGATGTTTTTGGAGTAGATGCAGGGTTAGGCCCATGGACAGGAAACGCTATAAATAAGGCGGATATTATGGATGAAATCTTTAAAGAAAGATCTATTGAGCTATTTATGAGTGGTATGAGATTAGAAGATTCTAGAAGGATACATCCCAACTTTGTTCCTCCTGCAGCAGGCTCATATTTCAATGAAAGAAA
>JALTUB010000116.1:4886-6837 GCA_027047745.1 Sulfurimonas sp. | reverse complement strand
TAAATCCAAATGCTAAAGTTGATTTGATTGTTTTACATGGTTGGGGTAGTAATAAAAACCTCATGAAGCAAACTTTTTCTCCATATATGGACTCTTTTCGTCATATTTATATTGACTTACCTGGTTTTGGGGGTTCTACTTGTAGTGTAGAGATGAAGACTGAAGATGTTGCTAGAGTAGTAGAACTTTTGATGGTTCATATTAAGGCATCAAAAGATATTATTTTAGGTCACTCATTTGGTGGAAAGATTGCACTTTTACTTGATCCAAAAGTTCTTGTTCTTGTCGCAAGTGCAGGGATATATATACCAAAATCACTAAAAATAAAGTCAAAAATAGCAATTTTTAAAATCTTTAAAGCACTTGGTTTTTCAAAATTTCGTTCACTCTTTGTAGCAGATGATGCAAAAGAGTTAAGTGAATATATGTATCAAACATTTAAAAATGTTGTAAATGAAGATTTTGAAGATGAGTTTTCTAAGTACAAAGGAAAAGCCTTGCTTTGTTGGGGCAAAGATGACACTGCAACACCACTCTCATCTGCTAAAAAGATAGACTCACTCTTGGCTGATTCTAAGCTGGAAGTTTATGAGGGTGATCATTACTCTTTTATGAAAAATGCTTCAGATATTTCAAAAAAGATAGAAACAACATTTCTTGAGACAATAGGACATTAAGCCATGGTAGATTATCAATTATTAGCTGCATTTGTAGTAAATGTACTCTTTGTTACAGTTCTTGGATGGTATCTGATTACAAATCTACAGTGGTATGATTATAGACTAACTCGCGTTGTTTTAAAACATCATAAACCTCAGTGGCATGTATTTTATTTTATTATTCCTTTTATTGCTTATTATACTACTGGTAAGTTTTTTATCATATTTTTTATATTTGCTTTTCTGCCATCTATTTTTATCTGGTATAAAAGACTTGATAAAAAACTTGTGCTGACTTGGAGGGTGAAACGATTTCTTATCCTTTTAGTATCTTTAACACTTTTTCAAGATGTACTTTGTACTTTAAAGGATGCTTGTTTAGTTTATGGTGTTTTTATGCCTTTGGCTATTGCCTACATTGGAAGCTATCTTATAGAGAGTTTTCTTTTTAAGGTTTATAAAAAAGAGGCAAAAAAGAGACTTCAAAGTATGTCAAACTTAGAAGTTATTTGCATCACTGGTAGCTACGGAAAAACAAGTATAAAAAACTTTGTAGCACAAATCTTGAGTAAAAAATTTAAGGTTTATGCAACTCCTAGAAGTGTCAATACTCTTGGTGGCATTATGGCAGATGTGAACAATAATCTACCTCATGATACTGAGATATATATATGTGAAGCAGGGGCAAGAGAGAGTGGAGATATTTATGATATAACAACTTTTATAGAACCTCAAACAGCAGTTGTAGGCAGAGTTGGCGAGGCTCATATAGAGTATTTTAAATCTTTAAAAAATATTATATCTACTAAGTTAGAGGTCATGAAATCACCTCGTTTAAAAAAAGCATTTATACACACTTCGGTTACAGATGAACCTCATGAAAAAGTAACATTTTTTGGAGATGAACTCTCAGATATAAATGCAGACTTAAATGGCATAGATTTTAAAATAAACTTTGATGAGACTATCTTAGACTTGCATACAGATGTTCTTGGTGAATTTCAAACTATGAATATAGCTGTGGCTGTAAGAGTAGCAAAAAGCTTTGGTATGAGTGATGAAGAAATCATAAGAGCAGTAAAAAACTTAGAACCAGTAGAGCATAGACTTCAAAAAATAAAAGTTGGTGGAAAAATCATCTTAGATGATGGTTACAACGGAAACATTGATGGAATGCTTGAAGGCGTTAGATTATGTTCTTTGCATGAAGGACGAAAAGTTATAGTAACACCTGGACTTGTTGAGAGTAGTGATGAGTTAAATTTAAAACTAATACACGCCATAAATGAAGT
>JALTUB010000116.1:0-4786 GCA_027047745.1 Sulfurimonas sp. | reverse complement strand
TAGGTATTCCTGTAGCTTTTTCTTTTGGGGGAGTTGCTATGATATTTGCATTTCTTATCCCTCATCTAGGTTTTGAAGTGTTCAATATCTTACCATTTAGAATCTTCGGGATAATGGGAAATACGACACTAATGGCAGTTCCTCTGTTTATCATGATGGGTCTTATACTTGAAAAATCAGGTATGGCTGAAAAACTTCTAATGTCTATGAGTGTGATGTTTAAAGGAGTAAGGGGAGGGCTTGGAGTAAGCGTTGTTTTAGTTGGTGCAATACTTGCTGCTTCAACTGGAATAGTATCAGCTTCTGTAGTCATGATGAGTGTCATAGCACTTCCACTGATGATAAACGCAGGATATAACAAAAGCCTTGCAAGTGGAACTATTGCTGCGAGTGGAACACTAGGACAAATCATACCTCCTTCTATCATTCTTATAGTTTTAGGTGATGTCATGAGTGTGAGTGTAGGAGATCTGTTTGTCGGTGCAGTTTTACCTGGTTTAACACTTGTATCACTATATATCACTTACATACTCATACGAGCTTACATCAACAAAGATGATGCTCCAGCAATTATAAGTGAAGAAAAAATAAATAAATCTGATGTTATAAAAGCGATAGTCCCTCCACTTCTTTTGATGGTTTCTGTTCTTGGAAGTATTTTTGCAGGTATCGCTTCACCAACAGAATCAGCTGCTTTTGGTGTCGTTGGTGGGGTAATACTCTCTGCTTTAAACAAAACGCTCAATTTTGAGATGATAAAGTATGCACTCTTTGAGACTATGAAACTTAGTGGTATGATTTTTATGATTCTCATCGGTGCTACTGCCTTTAGTCTGGTTTTTAATGAACTTGGTGGAACTGATGTTATCTTAAAGTTTTTTAGTGAAGATATAGGTAGTGTTTGGGTTTTTATCGGTGTATCAATGCTAAGTATATTTATACTCGGATTTTTTATAGATTTTATAGAGATTTCTTTTATAATTGTACCTATATTAGTCCCAGTTATGTCTGCATTTGGTATAGACCCTATCTGGTTTGCTGTACTTATCGCTATGAATCTACAGGCTTCTTTTTTGACTCCACCTTTTGGACTCTCTCTTTTCTTTTTAAAAGGTGCGGCAGGGGATAAGGTTACTACTATGGAGATTTATAAAGGTATCATCCCTTTTATACTTTTACAACTTTTAGGTTTAGGTTTAGTTGTTTTATTTCCAGGTTTAGTTTTTGCATTTTTATAGGGAGGAAAAAGATGGAAGATATTTTATATGCTCCGTGGCGAGATGAGTATGTTACGAAAAAGGTAGAAGGGTGTGTCTTCTGTCATATTAGTTCTAACAAACAAGATGATGAAGAGATGCATGTACTTTATAGAGATGAACACTGTTTTATGGTTATGAATAAATACCCATATACACCAGGACACTTCATGATAATACCTCATGCCCATACAGATAAACTTGAAGAGTTAAACGAAGAGACTTGGTTACATATGTCAGCACTCGCTCAAAAAGGTGTCAGACTTTTAAAAGAGGGCTTTGGTGCAAATGGTGTAAATATCGGAATGAATCTTGGTCGTGCAGGCGGGGCAGGGATAGCTGAACATATTCATATGCATTTAGTTCCTCGTTGGCAGAGAGATACAAACTTCATAACCTCCATAGCTGATACACGCGTTTACTCAACGGATTTTGAAAGAATTTATAAAAAAATAAAGATTTTAGTACCAAAATATATTTAGGAATATTTAACTATAATTAGATATAATTGTACTTATAACTAATAACTATAAGGAAAATTTATGAAAAGAAGAGAATTCTTTAAAACCTCCATTGTAGCTTCTGCCGCAATTCTTGGTTCTACATCTTTACTTGCTGGTGAAACACATCAGCCAAATGAAACAAGAAAAATTTCAAAATATGCTTTTCCAGAAAAGCAGCCAATGATTACATATTCAGATAGGCCTCCACTTTTGGAAGCTCCAATGTCAACATTTACGCAAGAATTTACAGAAAATGATAAATTTTTTGTAAGATGGCATCTTCCAGATATTCCAACACATATCGACCCTGACACTCATACTATACATGTAAATGGTATGGTTAAAAAAGAGTTAAAGCTTAAAATCAAAGATTTAAAACATGACTTTGAGCAAGTTGAAGTAAATGCAGTTGTTCAGTGTGGTGGTAGCAGCCGTTCAAGTTTTACTCCTATTCCTGGTGGTATCCAGTGGGGTAGTGGTGCTATGGGTTGTGCAAAATGGAAAGGTGTTCGACTTAAAGACATACTTGACAAAGCAGGACTTTTAGATGGTGCAAAATGGATTGGTTTTAATGGTCTTGAAAAAGCGGCTTACTATAAAACTCCTAACTTTGTAAGAGAATTAGAAATTGATGAACTTGATGATCATGTAATTGTTGCGTATGAGATGAATGGTGAAGATTTACCATACCTTAACGGCTATCCTTTGCGTCTAGTTCTTCCCGGATATTACTCTGATAGTTGGGTGAAAATGCTAAGCAACATTACTGTAACAAGCAAATACAAATCTCTTTTCTTTATGGATAAAGCCTATAGAGTTCCAGATAACGAGTGTGAATGTGAAACACCTGAAAAGTTAGTGAAAAAAACAAAACCAATTACAACTATGAATGTAAAATCAGTTATTGGTTATCCTGAAAATGGTGCAAAAATCTACCATAACTCAGAAGTTGTTGTCCGAGGTGTAGCTTGGGATGGTGGTTATGGCATCAATAAGGTTATGATTTCTCTTGATAATGGTAAAACTTGGGAAGAATCACAACTTAAACAAGATAATGGAAGATATGCTTATAGAGCATTTATATTTGGCTTTAAACCAACGAAATATGGAAAACTAAATATTATGGCAAAAGCAATCAACTCTTTAGGCGAAGAACAACCTCTTTCAGAAGATATTGGATGGAACCGAGGTGGATATAAATATAATGGTATTCAGATTGTTAATGTAGAAGTGGTGTAGGAGATAAAAAAATGATTAAAAAATTAATATTATTGACAAGTTTAGTAAGTGTAACACTATTTGCACAGGTAAAGAGTAATGTTGAAGTACCATATATATCTTATGAGATAAAGATGGGAAAAGGTTTCGATGCTGTAAATGCAAACTGTTTAATGTGTCACTCTTTTGGATATATTATCAACCAAGGACCACAATCTCGTGACTTTTGGGATAAAAAGATTAACAAGATGATAAAAGATTTCAAAGCACCGATAGATGCAAAAAACCACAAAATAATTCTTAATTATCTTTATAAACATTATGGTAATGGAAAATTAAAGTAAGAGTGATGTTAAATCTTAATATAGCTGAGAGTATGAGAAAGAAGTAGTTAATCTTCTTTCTTAGCTTTAAGTGTAAAATAAAATATACCTGCAATAACTACAAATATAAGCATTCTTATTGATATTGTTGTAAAGTCTGTTGTGTCATTCATATTTATACTTTTTAATATAGATTAATTTATTTTGATTTTATTTTTAAGTGGATGGGGTAGAGGGATTCGAACCCCCGAATACCAGTACCAAAAACTAGTGCCTTACCGCTTGGCGATACCCCAATATTTTTATTGTTTATGATTTATAGATTGGTTGCGGAAGCAAGATTTGAACTTGCGACCTTCGGGTTATGAGCCCGACGAGCTACCGAACTGCTCTATTCCGCGTTGTTTTCTCAAACTACTGTGTGTTTGTGAGCCGAAATTATAGACAAAAAAGTTAATATTGTCAAGGGTATTTTGAAGAAATTTTAAAATTGATATTTTTTCAAAATTTCTTGTAGTTCATCTTCAGATAATTTACCAACATGTCTATAAACTTCCTCTCCTTTTGCATCATAAATGATCTGTGTAGGAATCATTTGAACTTCTAAATTCATAGCAACAGTTCTATCTTTAGATACATTAACATAGCTGATATTATAGTTTGGATGTTCTTTCTTTATTTTATAAAGTGTTTTGCCCATGATTTTACAGTAATGACATCTATCAGAACCAAGTTCTAGCAAATGTGGCTTGCCATGTCCTATGTTTAACTTTACAAAGTTGTATGGAGTTTCATTTATGCTTGGTTCGTCTGCATTTATATTTAAAGTAAAAAACATCATTGATATAAAGATTAATAGTTTCATATTAGCATACCTCTTTTTTTATGATAGGGAGTAGTTCTTTTTCTATTAGAGTTAGTGTTTTTTCATACTCTTCAAGCTCTTTGCCAGTAGGGTCTTCAAAACCTATATGTATAGTCTTTACTGCTTTTGGAAACATAGGACAAGTCTCTTTTGCAGCATCGCATACTGTTACAACTAAGTCAAAAGTTGTATCAATCACTGTTTCTATAACCTTAGAGTGATATTCATCTCTCCAGTAACCTTTTTTTTCTAAAAGTGTTTGTGCTATAGCATTTACTTTTCCACTAGCTTTTACACCTGAACTTTGAGCATGAACGCATTGGTTCATTTTCGCATTTATCAAGGCCTCTGCCATGATAGAACGACAACTATTACCTGTACACAGTATCAAGACTTCTTTTTTTTGACTCATATCTTACACCCTCCATTTTGTGATGTTTTATTTAAAGTAGGAAGTTTTATATCTAAATGTTTTATCTCTTGTAAAGCTTCACTTCTAAACCTATCTAATGGACTTCTAATAGAGTAGTATGCCCAAGTTCCTTTTCTCTCAACACGCAAAAAACCAGCCTCTTTTAAAATCTTTAGATGTCTTGAAAGACGAGACTGAATCATATCTAA
>JALTUB010000115.1 GCA_027047745.1 Sulfurimonas sp. | reverse complement strand
GCTTGGGTTTGTATTTGCTTTTAGTGTATCTACTGCTTTATCTGCTGCATCTATTGCATTATTTGCTGTAGTTGCTGCATCATTTGCTGCTGAGTGTAGGTCTGATATTTTTAACAAAACTGCTGGGTCAACACCAAAAACTGCTTCATTGTTTGAATCTGTAAATTTATCCGTAGATGTGTCTGTTGATGTATCTCTTAGATCAGCATTTACATCTACACCCTCATTACTTATCTGTTTAAAACTTTGTTGGTCTTGAGATATATCTTGAGTTTGAGCTTGATCTGTACCAGAAGCAGTTTCTGTATTATCTGCATCTATTTTTTTATCATCAGCACTTATCAACACATCATGGTTATCATTAAGTAGTGTTCCAACAGATGCAACATCATTTACTGTGTCTGATTCAAAAAAACCTTGTGTTTCCAATGAGTTATCAAAAAGTTGTGAATCATCGCCTTTAATCAAGATTCCAACACCATCTATAGTTGTAACCAAAATATTATTTGACTGAGAGTTGCCTTTGTCTCCCATGACTACATCACCCTCATGTATTGCATCGCCGTCTTTAAGTTCTCTTAGTGAACCATCTGGACTTTTAACATAAAACTTACCATCTTGACTAGATACTTTTGCGATAATTGCTGACATAATAAACTCCTCAGTTTTGCTATATGGTTAAAATACTATAACAAATTGTGATTTAAGTCTATTGTACTTGAGTACAACTTAGAACATTATGAGAAGGTTTTATTTTTTGTCTGATTTTATAAAATGATATGCTTCATTTATCTCTTGTGATTTTTTTTCATACTTTTGTATAATCTCTTCTGATAAGCCTTTACTAACATTGGCATCATAATGATACTCTTTCATGAGTCTTCTATAGTTCTTTTTGATGGTCTCTAGGTCATCAGTTTTGTTTGACTCAAGAGTTTCATAGTAGCTATCTATATTTTTTGATTGTTTAAATCTTTCATAGTTAAAAGAATGTCTCTTTTCTCGTTTGTACTCTTCGTAACTTCTATTTACTAAAATAGAAAGCCCTATAAGAAAAAAAAAGTTAAATGGAAAAAATAGAATCCTTGGTGCGAAAAAGAGAAGCAACACGCCTATAATAACTGAGCCAAAACAGACTCCCAGCCACATTACTTCTAAAACTACGCCAAGAGCGATAAAAAGTAATCCAATAATCTTTTTCATGTTTTGACTCCTTATATTTTAATAATCTGAATTAAATAGTAAATAATTCCTACAATCCAGACGAAAATTATAAATATATGTTTTACTAAAAATGACGACTTACTTGTTTTATGTTTAAAAAGTGCCATGCTAAGTGTTGCACCTAAAAAACCACAAATGCAGTTGCGTTTATAAATATAAAATAAAAAAGTATGACTTTTTGCATTAGATTTTTTTTCTAAAACTCCAAACTATAAGAAAGACGCCAAATATCAAAAATGGTATGCTTAAATCCTGTCCTGTAGTTAAACTTATCTCACTCGTATAAGCAGCTTGTTTCACTTTTACAAACTCTATCATAAATCTAGCACTAAAGATAAGCACTAAAAACAGACCAAATAAAAAGCCACTTTTTAAAGATGCTTTTCTGCTTTTGTATATATATGTAAGCACAAAGAATATCATAAGATAAGATATTGCCTCATAAAGTTGTGCTGGATGACGAGGAAGAGAATCAACCCTAGTAAATACAACAGCCCAAGGAACTTCGGTCGGTTTACCTATGATTTCTGAGTTCATGAAGTTTCCCATGCGAACAAAAAAACCAAATAAAGCAGTTGGAATGGCTACACGATCTAAAAGCCATAGAAGATTAAGTTTATACTTTTTAGTGTAGATCCAAAGGGCTATGATAACTCCTAAACCTCCACCATGAGAGGCAAGACCACCCTCCCACACTGCAAAAATTTTCATAGGATGTGCTAGATAAAAAGCTGGGTCGTAGAACAGACAGTGTCCAAGTCTTGCACCAACGACAATACCAA
>JALTUB010000114.1 GCA_027047745.1 Sulfurimonas sp. | reverse complement strand
CTCCTTTTATTGCATGGCTTACTGGTGGAAAGTATTATATAGCAAGAGAGAACGAACTCAATCTCAAAGCAGGAACTCATTATGTTTGTGAGACCTGCAACCACACTTACGAAAAAGAAGACCTTTCTTTCTGTCCTTTTCACGACTCATATATCTGCTCACTATGTTGTTCTCTTGACTCTTTGTGTCATGATAGCTGTAAAATTAAATCCCAAAAAGGGCTTAGAGAAAAGATTGGAGAAACATTAAGCAAACTTTTTTTCAAAAAAATATCACCAACAACTTCTTTGAAAATCTTTGACTTTCTTCTTATGAACTTTTTTCTCATCTTTCTTGTGAGTATTACTTCTTGGATGGCGTATTCTATTTATGGCACGGGGCTTTCTTTGGAAAAAAGAGAGCTTATCGCAGATGTAGTTTTTCATTATGCTATCATCGTAGCACTTATACTTAGCATTGTTTCATGGTGGATTCTTCTTCTGCAAAGCAGTAGGCAAAGAGCAGAGGATTTGCTTGAGACACAAAACAAAGCACTAGAGAGTGAAGTAATCATTAGAAAAAAAGCTGAACAAAAAGCTGAGCATGAAGCAAAAATAAAGTCAGAATTTCTTGCCAATATGTCACATGAGATTCGTACTCCTATGAACAGTATCATCGGTATGGGGTATTTGGCAAGGCAAACAGAACTTGATAAAAAACAGAAAAACTACCTAGAAAAGATTGATGTGAGTGCAAAATCACTTCTAAATATTATCAATGATATTTTAGATTTTTCCAAAATGGAATCAGGCAAAATGCAACTTCAAAAAGCATCTTTTGATATGCTAGAACTCCTTCATGAGAGCATAAATATGTTTGAAACACAGGTAAAAGAGAAAAATATTCAACTCAAATTTTTTCATGGAGATGATATTGGACGCCATTTTATAGGAGATAAACTGCGTCTATCCCAAGTTCTTGTCAATCTACTCTCCAATGCTGTAAAATTTACCAAAGAGGGTGAAATAAACATCAATATCAAAAAGATAAAACATAATCGCCTAGAGTTTTGTGTGCAAGATACGGGAATAGGTCTCGAAGATGAGCAAAAAGAGAAACTTTTTGAACCTTTTATTCAAGCAGATGGAAGTACAACTCGTAAGTATGGAGGAACTGGTTTAGGTCTTAGTATTTCTAAAGAGATTGTTTCTCTCATGAACGGAAAGATATGGGTTGAGAGTAAAAAAGACAAAGGAAGTAGTTTTTGTTTTGAGATAGAGCTTCAAGAACTTATGGATGGTGAGCTTTTAAAAGATGCAAAACAAGTCGATTATAAAAACGATGATTATTCTGAACTACAACAAAAGATACAATCTCTAAGTGGAAGTAAAATCCTTTTAGTTGAAGACAACGAGATAAATCATGAGATAGTCAAAGGGCTTTTAGATGGAAGTGGCATAGTAGTTGATATTGCACTCAATGGTGAAGAAGGAGTACAAAAGTACAAAAACAACTCCTATGAACTAATACTTATGGACTTAATTATGCCTGTCATGAATGGCTATCAAGCTACAAAAATAATTCGACAAGAAAATGAAACACTTCCTATCATCGCCCTCAGTGCCAACGCCTTAGTAGAAGATATACAAAAAACAAAAGAGTATGGCATGAATGCACATATTACCAAGCCTATTGATATTAAAGCACTTTATAAAATTCTTTTAGAATATATTCCAAAAAAGAGTGACTCTTTTACTTTATCTAAAAAGCAAGAAGAACAACAAGATAAAGATATATTTTATCACTTTAAAACTCTAAACCCACAAGAAGCATTACATTTACTTGGTAACAATAAAAAACTTTATGAAAAGATATTGTTAGATTTTAGAACAAAATATAGTACAATATCATTTAAAGATATAAACAACACAACTCTTGAACGAACTTTACATACCTTGAAAGGTTTAGCAAAAAATATTGGTGCGACTAAGCTTCATGATTTGCTACTTCTTCAAGATAGTTATTCTAAAGAAGAGTTGCTGAAAAATCTACAAGAAAATATAAAAGATATTCTTCAAGACATATCACTCTTGAAAATGCATGAAGAAGAGAGTAGTTCTCTCTTGGAGTTAGATGAAGAGAAAAAAGCACTGCTAAAAACATCTTTGATCAAAGCTCTAAAAAGTAAGCGACCTAACAAAATCGCTCCAGTTCTAAAAGAGATAGAAAAATATAGACTAAAAAACAGACAAAAAGAGCAATTTAAAAAGATTTTACTTTTTATAAACAAATATAAATATGATGAGGCACTGGAGCAAATAGATGAATAGTAAAAAGATACTTATAGTTGATGATACTAGTACAAACATAGATATACTTTTAGAACTGATTGGCAAGAAGTATGAAATCCTTGTGGCACTCGATGGAACAAGTGCATTAGAAATTTTAGATAAAGAGCATATAGATTTAGTTTTATTGGACATAATGATGCCTGAAATGGATGGTTTTGAAGTATGCCAACATATACGAGACAATAAAAAAACAAAAGAGATTCCCATCATCTTTATCACTGCCAAAAGCGATGAAAAAACTATAGAAGAAGCTTATGCGATAGGTGGCAGTGACTATATAACAAAACCATTTAAACCACTTGAACTTTTAGCACGCATAAAAACTCAACTAAAACTACGCACACTTATTGAAAATCTTGAATATATTGCTTCTTATGACGCCATGACAGGAATTTACAATAGAAGAAAGTTTTTTGAGATAGCTGTTGAAATATTTGATACCTCAAAAGAAAATCTTTTTGCCATCATGATAGATATTGATAAGTTTAAAAATGTAAATGATACTTATGGGCATCCTGTTGGAGATTTAGTTATCAAAAATATCGCTACTTGCATAAAAGGAAATCTTTGCAAAGAGTCTGTTTTTGGACGAGTTGGTGGAGAAGAGTTTGCTATTCTTTGTCATAAAGAGAATCAAAAAGAAGTAAAAGAAAAAATAGAACTACTTCGTACTCAGGTAGAACTATGTGAAACATTTACAGAGGATGGCACACTTGTAAAATGCACTATCAGTGAGGGTATAGCTATGGCAAATCCTCAAACAAAAAGTTTAGATGCTCTACTAAAAATAGCTGATGAAGCCTTATATACGGCTAAAGGAGACGGTCGAAATAAAGTTATATTTAGGTGATTTTACGAGTGAAAAATCTTTCCCTTGTAAAAAGGGAAAGAGAAGAAATTATTTTGCTAATGCAGCTTTAGAAGCTTCAGCAACTGCACTAAACGCAGCAGCATCATTCATCGCCATATCAGCAAGAATTTTACGGTCAAGTTCGACACCAGATTTGTGAACACCGTTCATGAAAGATGAGTAATTCATCCCATTTAAACGAGCCGCAGCATTGATACGGATAATCCATAATTTACGGAATTCGCGTTTCTTTTGTTTACGGTCACGGAATGCGTACATCATTGAACGCTCTAGTTGTTCCTTAGCTTTTCTAAAGTGTTTACGACGACCACTATAGAAACCTTTTGCTAATTTTAATATTCTTTTGTGTCTTTTTCTACGAACGACACCAGTTTTTACTCTTGGCATATTTTTCCTTTTTCTTTACCCAGTCACATACTGTAATCAGGGTGCCACTACTTTGGTGGTCTTGCCCATTTATATAAAAATGGAGAGTTTAACGACAAACTATCTCTAGTTAATCATAGCCTTGATGTTTTTCTCATCTGCTTTAGAAATCACTTTTGAAGTGTTTTGCTCGCGACGAGTCTGTGCATCTTGTTTAGTTAAAATATGACTTCTAAACGCTGTTCCACGCTTAACTGTACCATTTTTCTTAACTTTAAAACGCTTTACAGCGCCTTTTACCGATTTCATTTTTGGCATCGATAATCCTTTGCATAAAATTCTCATAATTTGAGGGTGAAATTATACCTAAAATTTTCTTATATTTTGTTATACTTCGGGCATGAATTCAATCCAACATATAAAAAATGCACTTAAAGAACTTGATGATGAAGTACAAGCCATACTTTTAGACTGGGATATACCTCTTAATGAAAAAGATAATCTTATGCTACCAATACTCCAACAAAAAAGAGTTTTGGATCAAACGCTAGAAGATTTAACATACTTAAAGGAAAATCCACCAACACCAAATCAGCCTTGTGGAATCTCCAAGTATAGAGAAGATTAGGTGCTTAACTCTTTTTTGATTATATCTGCAACGCGAAAAGAGTTAGCGTAAATCGTCCAAGTATATGGAACACTTCCTCCTGTTGGCATAAATGAGGCATCTGTTACATAAAGGTTTTGCAGATCATGTGCCTTGCAGTTTTTATCTAAAACAGAAGTTTTAGAATCTTCTCCAAATCTACATCCACCAGCTACCAAATTTGAAGGTGGTGAGGAAGAGATAGAGTAATCCACCTCAACAGCACCCATCTCTTGCAAGACTTTTACTGCTTTTTTTGCAAGATGTTCACCCACTTTCAAATCCTGTGGATGTCCATAAAGGTTTATAACACCTACAGGCACACCATACTTATCTTTTACCTTTTCATCCACTCCAACAAAACACATATCAGTCGGCAACCAGTCATTAAAAACCTCAAAGGTTAGCACCCTTGTCGTTGTGAGTTTTTTGTGAACTTTTTTGGCTAAAGCCTCTCCCCATAAAAGATTTCCATCATCATCATAAGTCTCTCTTAAAACACGAGAGATGATATTTTGATGTTCAAAAAGAAAGTCAATAGTTCCACCCTTGTATTTTTTATCATCAAGCTCATAATCATACCAATCTTGAAGTGAGCGATTGAAAAAAAGACCTACTTGCATAAGTTCATGTTGTTGCTCTTTAGTGAGTTTTTCAAATATAAATCTGCCACTTCCACTGCCACCAGCAGAGAAGATAAGATTTTTACCCACTTCACCACTTGAGTTTGCTAAACCATTTGGAAAAAACCTGTTTTTTGAGTTAAGTAGCAAACGAGAACTCTCTATGGCTTGGGCTGAGAGAACAAAGATTTTTGCTTCTATGGAGTGTGCAAAACCATGCTTTGTGTAATAATAAGCTTTAGTTACCCTCTCTTTTTCGCTATCAAGTTTATAAACAAAAGCATCCGTGATTATCTTAGCCGAACACTTTTGTAAAAGTGCTGCTCTTGCACTTCCCTTAGCTCCACTAGCACAACCATAACTTCCACAAAAGTTTGAGTAGTAGCACCCATGTCGTCCAAGTGCATCTAAACTTAAAACTGCACGAGGTGTTGGCATGAACTCATATCCCAAAATATCACATGCCTTATCAAACCATTTAGTAACACTGTTAGTTTGTAACTCTGGATAAGGAAAATCGGCAGTTGAGCGAGGTTCTTGGTGTTTGTGTTTTATAACACGACCACTAACACCGACAACTTTTTCTACCTTTGTATAATAAGGTTCTAAATCCTCATAAGAGATAGCCCAATCAACAACATTTGCACCTTTTATCTCACCATAAACAGACTTTAGTTTGAAATCATTTGGCTTAAGGCGATGAAAATAACCACTCATCAGATTTGAAGAACCACCAACCATAGAGCCATTCCAAAAGTTCCAGCCTGACTCTTCACCATCATAACGAGTAAATGAGCCATCTTCTTTATACTCGTTTATGATATGTTTTTGTTCATTTAGAGGAGGAGTAAACATATCACGACGACATACTGCTAACTCATCTTTGTTAAAGTCATCCTCGGTGTAGTTTTTACCTTTTTCTAAAACAACAACCTTAAAACCTGCGTTTGATAGCTCATACGCTATAGGTGAACCACCTGCTCCACTCCCTATTATACAGACATCATACATTATAAAAACATCTCTTTAGGTCTTGGTTGTCCACCTGTAAACTCAAGCCATTTCCAACCAGCTTCTTTGTTGTTACCACCATAAATAGGGTCTCCTAACATTGCTTCAAAAAGATAACTGTTCATGTTATACATAAAACTCTCACCCCACTGCGTTTGGACTATTTTTTTTAAAACTTCTTCTCTTTGAGTTGATAACAATTTTACATAAGTAGCTTTGTGCATTTTAACAGCCTCTTCGTTAAGCCATTTTACACCATTTTTGATAAACAGTTTATCTTCATCACTAACTCGAGAGTGATGTAAAATGATACTAATATATCCACTCGTACTGACACCAAGCTCTTTAGCTTTTGGAAAGAGGTCATTTTGTAAAACTTTTATGGTCTCTTGTGGAGTGCTCACGCTAAAGAGTTCACATCCACTCATAACAAAAACAGCACTAGAGAGAAATCCAGCTTTTAAAAAGTTTCTACGAGAGTTTAAGTTGCTTATCATGAGACTATAAATCTTTGATAAGTTTATCTAAAAAAGATAGTTTTTTCTTTGGTTTATATTCACTTGTTCGCTCGTCAATAAAATCAGGATCACCTTCTTCAAACTCATCTTGAGATACTCTTTGCAGATGTTTTGGTGGTTTTTTTTCTTTTACAAAACCATTACTTTTTGAACCCATAGCTCCATGAGGGATACACATGATGTCCTCCTTTTTCTCTTTTGTTTAAGAATATTATACTATAAAAGTGTGTATCATTTGTGTATAACTTTAAAAGGATACTTATGTGTTTTATTCTCGCCATAACGATTTATGTCGGTAGCTACTTTTTTTATCAACACGGTCTATATGGACAAACTATCATGGGAGTCATTCTAGCAACCACTATGCTTGTTTTCTTTTTTTACAAAATCATAAAAAACAGAAGATGCTTTTTTGGTTCAGATACTGACTGTAACTCAACCAATAAAAGCTAAAAATCTCTTTAAAATTACCATACTCATAAAATCATGATACTTACTACAATTAGGCTCTATCGCCCTTTATCGGGTGGTAGAG
>JALTUB010000113.1 GCA_027047745.1 Sulfurimonas sp. | reverse complement strand
AAATAGTGACTGAAAATGTACCAATGGAAGAGCCAAAAGAGCATGAAAACTGTAATGTTTACAATATGGCAAAACTCTTTTTAAATCCTGATGAGTGCAAAGAGCTTCAAGAGCGTTACAAGCGTGGCGGCGAAGGGCATGGACACTTTAAACTCTACTTACATGATGTTATCTGGGAATATTTTAAGCCTTACAGAGAAAGAAGAGAGTACTATAAAGCACATCAAGATGAAGTACGAGATATTCTAAACGCAGGGGCACAAAAAGCACAAGTGGTCGCAGCACCTCTTATAGAAAAGATTCGTAGCCTTACAGGAATAAGATACTAAAAGTATCTTATTTATGCAGTTTCAAGCTTTTTGAGACTATGAACATCTTTTTTGACCAAATTGCATCTTTTAGCTCTAAAATACTTCTCACCTCATCATTGACTAAACGATAATAAACTTTTACCTCTACGTTATCTGCTCCTTTTATAAGCGGTAGACGCAAAATCCTTTTACCATGTGCCGGAATACTTTCATCTCTGCTTTGTTTTATTGCCAAATGCGCAGTTGATGCTTTATGGTGTTTTCGTTTATACGTTCTTGTCAAAGAGAGAATTTCTTCTTTGAGAGCTCTTGTTCCCTTTTTATATGTCACTTCCACTAAAATTTCACGTGAGCCGTATCCGCTTGGAAGATTATGTGGTTGTGGATTGTAAAGTTCTACTCTGAGCGCTCTGTTTGTTGCTTGAAGTTTCAAGGCAAGTGCATTTCTCCAGATTGAGGCAAAATGCGCTCCTTTGAAGCCATGATTACGCACCATTCTTTGACGTGCTTTGCCATTGTACATCGGATAAGTTGAAACATAATCTTTATGTCTTTTTCCCATATGACAATCAACACACTTCTTCTTACCCTTATACTCACTCTGCATATTTGTAAATACAAGACCGCTCTCACTTCTGTCATTTGCATGGCAGACAAAACAGAGTTTATTTGGGTTTGTTGTCATAAACTCGTGAGACTGCACCTTATGATACGGCGACTTTGCATCTTTAAAAGGCCCTGTCATAAGACCGTTCTTTGTCCATTCTACTCTATTGATGCCGCGTTTTGTTTTGTCATACTCATCGTGAATTTTATCGACATTGTGACACACAACACAGTTGATACCCTCACTGATTGCTTTGTCGTTGACTGCTTTTTCAACTTTCGAGCCTTTTGTGAGCCCCATGACCGAAGCTATCTCATAATCTTCACCTGTGTTTGTTACAGAGATACGCGGGTTATGGCAAGTCGCACACTCGACTTTGACTGCATTTAGACTACGGTGTGTTTTACGACTCACATACTGCAGGCTCTTGCGAAAATACTCATCTTTGGAAAAATGGCTTTTAGCGTGCCATGAATTACTCCACTCTTCAACTATACGTTTATGACAGATTTTACATTTAAGAGATGATTCATATTTCTCACTAACTTTTACAACTTTCGCTCCAAAAAGTGAACCCAGTACCAATGTTATCAGTAAAAAAATCTTCATCTCTTAGCCCCTTTGTCTCTCAAGCCAGACCATCAGCCCTTTTTGAGCATGCAAACGATTTTCTGCTTCAGAAAATACAACATCAGCATGATTTTCCAAAAGTTCCTCGCTTACCTCTTGTCCACGATACGCAGGGAGACAGTGCAAAAACTTCGCATCTTTGTCAGCAAGACACATCATCAATCCATCGACCATAAAACCTTCAAAATCTATAATACGCTGCTCTTTTTCATCCTCTTGTCCCATAGAAGCCCATGTATCTGTTGTTACAAGAGTAGCTCCCTTCACTGCTTCTTTTGGATCATTCATCACTTTTATAACAGCACCACTCTCTTTTGCAAAATCAAGTGCATCACGGAGCACCGCACTTTCTACTTCGTAGCCTTTTGGTGTTGCGATGCGAAGTTCAAAACCAAGTTTTGCTGCAAGCATCAACCAAGAGTTTGTCATGTTGTTTCCATCTCCGATGTAAGCGACCACAGCATTTTCAGCCACAC
>JALTUB010000112.1 GCA_027047745.1 Sulfurimonas sp. | reverse complement strand
ATGAAAGCATTTAAAGAGTTAAAAATAGATTGTGAAGTTGCAATTATAGATGAGACTATAGATGTTAAAGAGATTTATGCGTCATTAGAGAAGATAGGTGTTACAAATATAAAAGTAGCAAATGATTATAATGACTATGGGGCAAAAATTCAAGATGTATCTGTGGAAGATTTACTTGCTCGTAATCCAAAAGACCTAGATAAAAGCCTCATTAAAGATTTTATAAAAGATAAAACTATAATGATAACGGGTGCTGGTGGTAGCATCGGTAGTGAGATATGTAGGCAGTGTGAGAAATATGGGGCTAAAAAACTGATACTTTTAGACCATAGTGAGTATAACCTTTACTCTATTGCTGAAGAGATAAAGAGTGTAAAAACATCTTTAGTTATGCAGAGTGTTACAGCTTTAAAGCTACTCGATGAAACATTTGAGACTTATAAACCAGATATAGTTATACATGCCGCTGCTTATAAACATGTCCCCCTTGTTGAAGCAAATATTTATGAAGGGATTTATAACAATGTTGTTGGTACTAAAAATGTAGTTGACTGCTCAATAAAACATGGAGTAGAAAAAGTTGTCATGATATCGACTGATAAAGCTGTCCGACCGACAAATGTTATGGGAACAACAAAACGAATTTGTGAGTTATATGCACAAAATTCTAATGGGGCTAAGACAGATATTGTCGCTGTTCGTTTTGGAAATGTTTTAGGTTCAAGTGGAAGTGTTATCCCTAAGTTTAAACATCAGATCGAAAAGGGAGAAAATATCACAGTAACCCATCCTGATATTACAAGATACTTTATGCTTATACCTGAGGCCTGTGAGTTGGTTCTTCAAGCAGCTTCTTTCGGTAGTGGTGGAGAGATATTTATACTTGATATGGGTAAACCAATCAAGATAGTTGATTTAGCACAAAAAATGATAGATTTGAGTGGAAAAGAAAATATTGAGATAGAATATTGTGGTTTAAGACCTGGTGAAAAACTTTATGAAGAGTTGTTGATTGATGATAGCGATGCAAAAACCGAGTATGATTCTATCACAGTAGCCGCTCCAACAGTTTATGATATAGATAAGTTAAACAAAGATATAGATGAGCTTTTGTCATGTGAGAATAAGTTGGAAAAATTAAAAGAGATTGTTCCAGAATTTGACCATAAATTGAATGATTAATCTATATATCATAAAAACTTAGTTATAGTTAAGTGAAATAAATCAAAGGGTGTGATTATGAAATATTTGTTAGTTTTACTTTTAAGTGTTAGCTTTGCATTTGGAGCTGTCGATATCAATAATGCTAGCGCAAAAGAGCTTACAACTCTAAAAGGCATAGGTATAAAGAAAGCAGATTCTATTGTTAAATACAGAAAAAAACACTGCTTTAAAACTCTTAATGATCTAACTGCAGTTAAAGGAATAGGGTCAAAATTTATAAAAAAGCATAAAAACGAACTAAAAGTCGGAGCTTGTAAGAGATAAAATGAGACTCTCTCCGACTCAAATAGAAGTCTTGAAAAATACTCTCAGTTCTATATCTTCTACAGCAAAGCTATATCTTTTTGGTAGTCGTGTAGATGATAATAAAAAGGGTGGAGATATTGATTTACTGGTTATTGATGACGATATGACAAAAAAAGATTTAAGATATTTAAGGCTTGAATTTTTTGAACACTTTGGTGAACAAAAATTGGATATTATTTTAGATAAACAAGAGATGGGTGATTCTTTTGTTAAGTATATCTTCTCAAAAGCTGTATTGTTATGATGAGAGAAAAGTTTCTCAAAGACAAAGAATTGTTACTTAAGCAACTATATTGGATAGAAATATCTTTTAAAGAGTGTAGTTATATAGGTATTAAAAATGAATATTCTGTTGATGAGTTTGGAAAATTTGAAACTTTATGTAGTCGTTATTCAAGAGGTATAGATTTTCTAATAAGAAAGATATTTAGAACTTTAGATGAGTTTGAATTTGAAAATCAAGGAACACTTGTAGATGTTGTAAATAATGCTCA
>JALTUB010000111.1 GCA_027047745.1 Sulfurimonas sp. | reverse complement strand
AAAACTATTACTCTTCAGAAAAAAGCCACACCATATCAAGGCTACAAAGGCATTGATGATTGGTTTGCAAGTGCAACACTCAAGATAACACCTACTAAAAACAAAGAGTTTATCCAAAATGACACAAGTCATACTAGCAAATTTCTAAGTGATGAACTCAAAGACATTATAGAAAAAGCAAATAATATCGTAGAAGATATTGCAGATGTTATTATAAATGGAGAGTTAATAGCTGCAAAACGAAGAGTTTATGTACTAACCCCTATTTTGGATAATATGAGAGATATAAGTACAGAACTTTTATCTACCATCAAAGCTGCAACACAAAATTTAGAAGAAATATCTAAAAATGGACTTTTTCATGATTCCAAATCAGCTGCTCATTTAGCCATAGATATTATGGATAGAAATCTTTACGAGAGAGCAAATGACTCTAGGTGGTGGGCATTAACACCTCAGTTTAAAGAAGAGTTATCAATAAATACTCCAAATGTTAAAGCTTTAAATCATACTTTAGAGTACATTAATGAACTTTACACTGTTTATACAAATATATTTATTTTCAATGATAAATCAGAAATTATAGCTAGTTCAAAAGATAACACTATTCTAGGACATATATTGCATGAAAAATATATTGATGATACTTTACGCAACAAAGATTCTCAAAAATATTTTGTAAGTGATTTTAAGCTTACTTCTTTATATAAAAACAGAGCTACATATGTTTATAGTGCTTCCATAGTAGTAGATGGAAAAACTGTTGGAGGTATTGGACTGGTATTTGATGCAGAGCCTGAATTTAAAGCGATACTCCACGACACTTCTCCTTTACAAGAAGGAAGTTTCATACTGTTTGTTAATAAAGATAAAAAAATTATCGCAACATATAACAGTAACATAAAGATACTATCAACACTAGATATGGATGATAGCTTTGTAAAAAAAGAAAATCATGCTGTATCAAAGAAAGTTATATTTAAGGAAAAAGAATATATCATATCTTCAGTATATTCACAAGGTTATAGAGAGTATAAAAGAGAAGACGGCTACATAAATGATGTTTTTTGTCTCTGCTTTATCGCTTTATAAGATAAAAAGGAATGAAAATGGGTTTTATTAGAAAATTAATGGATAAGATGAAATACGGTGCGAAGTTTACACTTATAGCTGTTTTAGTAATTAGTTTTGCGTCGTTTATGATGTATAAGGTTGTTGCGGCGCACAATGCCAACATCTCCTTTTCTCAACTTGAGATTAAGGGGGCAAAGCTCTTGCCAGACTTAAAACAACTCTTAGTAGATACACAAAAGTTACGAGGACTAACTGCTGTATATCAAAATGGAAACGACTCTGTACTCTCAAAAGTCAATGCTCAACAATCAGTAGTAAAAAATGATTTAGCAAAAGCTAAAAATAGTGTAGCTTCAGCAAATTTAAAAGAGACTGTAGAACTCTATAATAAACTATCCTCTAACTTAACTTCTTTTATGGGTAGTTATAGCACACAAAGTACAAAAACAGTCTTTCAAAAATACACTGATATAGTAAATAATGAACTTGCTTTCATAGTAAAAGTAGGCGATATGTCTAACCTCATACTTGACCCTGATTTAGATACTTTTTATCTTATGGATGCTGTTATAAATAAACTTCCTCTTTTGAGCGAAGATATTGGAAAAATAAGGGGGCTGGAAAGTGTTGATTCAGCAAATAAAATTATCACTCAAAAACATATGATTGCATTAACTGGATTTTTGGTTGGGATACAAGATAATATCTCTTCTCTTGCAAGTGGTTTTGGTTCTGCTTATAGTTTCAATCCTTCTTTAAAACAGAAAGTAGCTCCTTCTTTTATTGCTTTAAAAGAAAGTATCAAAGATTATAACAAGCATACGAAACAGATACTTAATGGGGATTTTTCTTTATCTGCCAACCAATATTTTCAAGAAGGCACAACAGCTATCGATAAAACAGTTGCTCTTTATGATGTCAGTTACAAAAACTTAATAAGACTACTCAAAGTAAGAGTTGATAAAATGAAACAAGAAAGAAATATGGCGTTTGTAGAGGGAGGTATCTTTTTCTTACTACTCCTTGTTCTTTTCTATGGAGTATATAGTTCTATCATAACTGCTGTACGCTCAACGATTGTACAATTTAACGAGATAGCACAAAACAAAGACCTGACAAAAGATATAACGATTGAAGCAGAAGATGAACTTTTAGAGATAGCAAATGCTTACAACAATATGAGAAAAGAGTTAAATAAAACTATGAACAGTGTTCAAGATAGCTCTTCAAGTGTTGCTAGAGAAATAGAGGAAGAGAAAAATACAGCACTTGAAGTACAACAAAGTGCTACAGTACAAGTTGAGTTACTCAAAACAAGCAAAACTATCACAGATAAGGTAAGTGGCTCTTCAAACATAGCAGCACAAAAAGCAGAACAAACAAACTCAACATTGAGTGAATCTTATAACTCTTTAGACAATATGATTGACTTCTTAACCAATACTATGCAAAACATTGAAGAAAATTCTCAAAAAACTATACAAATGAAAGAGCAGATAGATTCTGTTTCTCAACAAACGCAAGAGATTCGCTCTATATTAGAAATCATCAAAGACATCGCAGAACAAACAAATCTTCTTGCCCTCAATGCAGCTATAGAAGCAGCACGAGCAGGAGAGCATGGACGAGGATTTGCTGTGGTTGCAGATGAAGTAAGAAAACTTGCTGAAAGAACTCAAAAAAGTCTTACAGAGATAGAAACAACTACTTCTATGATAGTCCAAGGGGTTGTAGAAACGCAAGGGGCGATTGATGAATCGGCTATTTATGCTGAAGATATTATTGTTAAAACGCAAGATGTTATCAAACTTGCCGATGACACCAAAGAAAAAACAATGTTCTCTATGCAAAATTCACAAGAGATGAAAGATGAGATTACGAATATTAACACACAAATGCAAGAGTTAGTAACAACATCAAATCTAGTCGAAGATTCTGCACATAAAAACAGTGAAATAGCTGAAAATCTCTTAGAAATATCATCCAATGTTTCAAATATTGTTTCAGTATTAGACTCTGATATTAAGCAGTTTAAAGTTTAGAAATATACAAAAGTTACTATTGCTCAATCTTGAGCTTTAGCAACTTTTTCCCACATAAAAGAAGAGACATTTTTCTCATCTTCATCAAAGTTAATCCCTATAAGATATATATCTTTGTTTTCAGTGAGATATTTATGATGGTAGTTTTTCTCTTTTATCTGGGCTAAGGCATTAGCTGTTCCTACTTTAAACTCTAGTATGTAGATGGCGTTAGCAAGTTTTATAGTTAAGTCTATTCTTCCCTTATTTGTCACATCTTCACCAATGATGTCGAGTCCTAAACTTTGAAGATAGACATAGACAACACTTGCATAAAATCCTTCATAGTTTTGTAAGTTGTTTTTTGTGTAGTTATTGTAGGGAATGGAGGCAAAGATAGCTTTGAGAGAGCTTTCAAATATATCAAGATTTTCTTCTCTCAATGCTTTGCTTAAAGTTTTGTTTTGTAAAGATTTATCTCCAAAGAGATGATTTATGATAAAAGTATTGAAAGATTTTTTGACTTCTAAGTTTGGAAGTTGTAGATGATAGAGTATATCATCATCTTCATCTATAGATACATTAGAAATGGTTAGATACCCACTCTGATAAAGTATCACTTCTAAGTCAATGTTAGAGATGTCAAAACTATCAAGTAGTTGTTCTCCCAAAGTTAGGTTTGAAAGTTTTGGTAAAAAATAATTATTTTTTTCTATGAGTTTTATTAGAAATGTTGGTGTTCCTGTAGCAAACCAGTAGTTTTTAAAGGCAAAATCATTGGCTATAAACTGTAAAACATCAAAAGGATTGTACATAGCACTTTTTAAGAAGTTATAGCCATTGTACCAGTGTTTAAACCTTGCTAAATCTACATCTACAAGATAGGGTTGGAAGGATGTTTCTATATCGTTTTGAGAGTAGCCACAAATATCTCCAAACTTTTTGTTAAGAGATATATCTGTTAGCATATTGAGTCCACTAAATATAGAAGATTTACTAAATTTTGAGACGCCTGTAAGAAATACAAACTTAAGATATGCATCACTTCCTTTAAGGACTGTATAAAAGCCTTTGATTATCTCTCTTGCTTCATGTGCGACTTCCATTTGGTCAAGGTTGTCAAGAATGGCTTTGTCGTACTCATCTATAAGAACTACTGCTTTTTGATTATATTTTTTAGATACAGCTTGAATAAACTCTTTAAAGCACACAGAAACATTTGCATCTGTTTTACACTCTACGCCTAGTTTTTCTTGGTTCTCTTCTAAACTAGAGCGTAAGGAAGCTTTTATGTTTTCAGATGATCGTAAATCAACATCAAAACTTATCTTAATAACAGGATAAGAAGTCTCCCAATCCCACTTATCATAGATATAAAGCCCTTTAAAAAGTTCTTTATTTCCTGCAAAAATCTCTTCTAAGGTGTCAAGAAACAAGCTCTTACCAAATCTTCTAGGACGAGACAAGAAAATATACTTATAGTTCTCTATAAGCTCATACGCTTCTTTTGTTTTATCTATATAAATATAATTTTCTTCTCTTATCGTGCTAAATGTTTGGATACCTATGGGAAGTTTTTGCAGTTTCATGATTTTACCTCATATAATTGTAAAGATATTGTAGCATAAATTCAATCTTAGAGTTTTAAACTGCTTAGAATCTTTTTCATATCAATATGTCTATCGATATGCTCAGCAAAATCGGCAATCGCTTGGTTTTTAAACTTAACAAAATTATACCCTTTGTAAGCTGGATTTAGCTCACTAAAAATCTTCAAACGCAGTTCATCACTCTCAAAAATACCATGTACAAAAGTACCATAAAAGTTCTTTTTTGCTTTGGCTCTTTTCTTCGTGATTCCATTGTGGATTTCATATCCCTTTACCATAACACCAAAAAGATTGTATTCGCCTTTTTGTACTATCTTCTCATTTTGAAATTTTACCACACCTTTAAGTCGTCCAAAACCTTTTATGCTATCTGATTTTGACTCAACATGATTTGGGTCTAAAATATCCTCAAACATCATCTCATATCCTCCACAAATGGCGATAAGTTTCGTTTTTTTACTTCTTAGTTTTCTATCAAAACCTCGTGAGATAAGCCATTGTAAATCATCAACAACTCTCTTACTTCCAGGCAATACAACTACATCACAAGAGTCCAACTCACTAACATTTGAAACAAAACTAAGCTCTATCTCCTCATCTACAACCAAGGGTTCAAAATCTGTAAAGTTAGAGATATGAGGAAGTTTAATAACCCCTACTTTTATGATTGCCCTGCTTGTATTTTGAGTATAACCCATCAAAGAAGCACTATCTTCAAAACCAAGATTAAATGGGCGAAAAGGAACAACTCCTAAAACAGGGATTTTGAACTCTTTTTCTATGATTTTCACACCTTCATCAAAAAGAGACATATCCCCTTGAAATTTATTTACAATAACCCCTATAATATTTGCACGAAGTTTTTTAGGTAAAAGATTGTAAACACCATAGATAGATGCAAACACACCACCTCTTTGGATGTCTGCAACTAAAATAATTTTAGTCTCAAAAGTATCAGCTACATAGATGTTAGATAGGTCTTTGTTCATGAGGTTTAACTCCACAGGACTTCCTGCCCCCTCTGCGACTATACAATCAAACTCTCTTTGTAAACGCATAAAAGCCTCTTTTACAATAGGTTGAAGTTTTTTCATGTTACGATAATATTCCCATACATCACTCTCACCAACACTCTTACCGTTTAAGATAATATACGCACGACTAGCACCACCTGATTTTAGTAAAATGGGGTTAAAATCACTTCGAGTCTTTAAGCCTATAGCCTCTGCAGCAAAGGCTTGAGGGATTGCTATCTCTCCACTTTTTATGTCTGTTACTACTGAGTTATTGGAAACATTTTGTGCCTTAAAAGGAGCAACTTTTATCCCTTGTTTGTGAAGTAAATAGGTAATAGCAAAAGAGAGGGTAGATTTCCCAGCATCACTACTTGTGCCAAAAATGCTAAGTGAGTGCATTGATATACCCAAAGATTTGTAAGTTTTTTAAAGTGTAATTATTAAGAGTTGTTTGCATAGTGTTATTGTAGCAATTTTCAGCACAAATTAAATACAAAACTATAAATATAAGTAGAAGTCTATCTAAAAAAGCCCAATTAGTGGATAATCCCTTAGGTGTTGGTTACTGCTTTAAAGCAAAAAGTATGTAAACAGTTGCTATTATTGCTATGACCTCTCGGGGTCCTGCAACTGCCATCTGTTTTGCACTTGAAATTGTAAAAAAGCTTCAAGGCGAAGAGAGTTACAACGCCATTAAAAGCAGACTTTTAGCAAATTATTGCAACTAAATGGATAAACGGGGGAAATTATTTCCCCAGTTTACCTTCTGCATGAAGAGATTCAAGCTCTTCAAGGCGTTCCATTTTTTTAAAATGTTCAAGGTTTAACTGGACAAATTTCAAACCAACATAGATAAGAATAGGCCAAGTTAGATACCAAATTATTTCAGATAAATATTCCATAAAATCTCCTAGTAATGATGTGAATCAGATTTGATTTCATCGATTGTTAATTTTGTTGTGTCCATAGAACGCCATACAAAGAAAATATATCCTGCAACAACAGGAACAAGAAGCGATACAACAGCCATAACGCTGAGTGTATAGTGAGTTGCTGAAGAGTTTGCAATGGTGAGTGAACTTTGCATGTCGGCAAGTGATGGATAGTAAACTGAGTTGTCAAGCCCTAAAATAAGCATAACAATTGTGACAGTTACAATAACTCCAAAACCTGTAAACCAAATAGCTTTATCACTGTTTTTTACAAGTGCGATGA
>JALTUB010000110.1 GCA_027047745.1 Sulfurimonas sp. | reverse complement strand
TTAACATAATGTATATTCTCTTGAAAAAATATTACTACTCTCCCCAATTCAACTTCTCTTTTAAAACTTCAAAGTAGTTAAACTCTTCTCTGTGGATAAGTTTTACTCTGTTGGTAGCTAATTTTATATGTATGCTTTGCCCTAGTTCTAGTTCATGTTTGTCTTGTCCATCTATAATGACAAGTGCTTTTTCTCTTGGTGTTTTCATCTCTATGGAAAATTCACCTGGAAAGACGACTGGTCTTTGTGTTAATGAATGAGGGCAAATCGGTGTAAGTACAAAAACATTTGTTAATGGAAACAAAACTGGTCCACCTGCTGAGAGATTATAAGCTGTTGAACCTGTTGGAGTTGATACTATTACACCATCTCCATAGTAAGTATTAAAGGCTTTTGAATCAACTAAGGTTTCTACATGAATCATATTTGATACAGAAGGACGCGTTATAACTACATCATTAAGTGCGTAAATTTTTACATCTTTTTCATTCTCTTTAAAACTAGCCTCAAGTATTGCCCTCTCATCTACTCTATATTTACCCTTCGTTAGATTATATACAAAACCATCAAGTTCACTTAGTTCTACATCGGCCAAAAATCCCAAACTACCTGCATAAACGCCTATGATTGGGATATTGTACTTAAACGAACGCCTTGAAACAGATATGAGCGTTCCATCGCCACCAAGCGTTACTAGCACATCGCAACTTTGACATAGTAGTTCAAAGTCTATACCCATAATGCCAATCATACCAGCACTAACACTATCTATCTTGACCTCTATATTATAATTATTAAAAATCTTTTCTAGTTTAAAAAAGTCATTTTTTAGTTCAGGAGTAGATGGTCTTAGTATAACACCCACTTTTTTTATTATTTTTTCTTTCACAAGCACTCTTTTGTTAAATAGTTTTGAATATTATACTATATTTCGATATAATCGCGAAAATTATTTATTATAGGACTCTATATTTTGAGAAGTCATTACTGTACAGATTTAAACGAAACAAATGTAGGACAAGATGTTGTTCTAACTGGTTGGGCAAATAACTATCGTGATCATGGTGGAATTATTTTCATAGATTTACGCGATAAAACAGGTCTTATACAACTTACTTGTGACCCAGAAGACTCTAAAGAGGCACATGAAGTAGCAAATAGCGTTAGAGACGAGTATGTTCTTATTGCTAAGGGTAAAGTGCGTCTTCGTGGTGAAGGTTTAACAAATCCACGATTAAAGACTGGTGCTATTGAGATAGTAGTTACAGAACTAATTATCGAAAACAAATCAGCGCCACTTCCTTTTGTGATTGGTGATAAAAAAGTTGGTGAAGAGACAACTCTAAAATATCGTTACTTAGAACTTCGTGACCCTGATCTTTATGAAGTTTTTCGTCTTCGTTCAAAAGCGGCAATCGCTGCAAGAAATATACTTGATGAAAATGGTTTCTTAGAAGTTGAGACACCTATTCTTACAAAATCAACTCCAGAGGGTGCAAGAGATTATCTAGTTCCATCTCGTGTACACAGTGGCGAGTTTTATGCCCTACCCCAATCACCACAACTTTTCAAACAACTTTTAATGGTTGGTGGATTTGACAGATATTTTCAAATAGCAAAATGTTTTCGTGATGAAGATTTAAGAGCAGATCGTCAACCAGAATTTACTCAGATAGATGTAGAGATGAGTTTTTGTACTCAAGAGGATGTTATCAAAGTTGCAGAATCTTTACTTGTGGCAATGTTTGGTGCTTGTGGTTTAGATGTTAAGCCTCCATTTAACCGTATCACATATAACAATGCTATGGAGTGGTATGGTTCAGATAAACCAGACTTAAGATATGACTTAAAGATGGTAGATGTTATTGATATATTTGAAAGATGTGATAATGAAATATTTACAAATATAGCTAAAAAACCACATGCAAACCGTATCAAAGCTCTTCGTGTTCCTGGTGCTGACTTAGTATTCTCAAAACGAGAGATGAAAGGCTTTGAAGAGTTTGTTCGTAAGTTTGGCGCTCATGGTCTTGGATATTT
>JALTUB010000109.1 GCA_027047745.1 Sulfurimonas sp. | reverse complement strand
ATAATTGACTATCTTGACTTGTCAACAATAAGAAGACCAAACTTAGAACCAAAAAGAATTAATATTGACTTTCCAACTTGGATGGTTAAAAAACTTGATGAAGAAGCACAACATATTGGAGTAAGTCGTCAAGCTATTATTAAAACTTGGTTAGCTGATAAACTTATGCAAAATGAACATCATAAGGTAGCTGTATAACAAAACAGTCTCTAGTTGAGTTTATAATAATCAACTTTTAAACAACTCTTAGCTATAATCGCGAAAAATTATATAAAAAGAGTTTCAAATGGTAACAGTTCAAAATCTAATAATGCGTTATGGAAATAGAGTTCTATTTCAAGATATAAACCTTAAACTTGACCGTCATAAAAGGTATGGTCTTATCGGTGCAAATGGTGCTGGTAAAACAACTTTTTTAAATATCCTTAGTGGGAAAATCAATGAGTATGAGGGTGAAGTAGTCATCCCTAAAGCAAACAAAGTTGGTGTTCTAGGACAAAACCAATTTGCTTTTGAAGATTATACTATCATGGATGCTGTACTTTTTGGTAACAAAAGACTTTATGATGCTACAAAAGAGAAAGAAGAACTTTATGTAACTGGTGACTTTGAAGATGATGCTACAAACAATCGTCTTGCAGAATTAGAGACTATTTGTGTTGAAGAGGACCCAACTTATGAGTATGATGTAAAGATAGGTAAAATCCTTGCAAATGTTGGAATCCCAGTTGAGAACCATAATGACTTAATGTCAACACTTGATAGTGCTGATAAATTTAAAGTTTTACTTGCACAAGTTCTTTTTCCAAAACCTGATGTTTTGTTTCTTGATGAGCCTACAAATAACCAAGATATTGAGACAATTAGTTGGTTAGAAAATGAGCTTAAACGACATGAGGGGACTATGGTTGTTATCTCTCATGATAGACACTTTCTTAACTCTGTTGTTACAAATATCTTAGATGTTGATTATCAAAAAATCCGTGAGTTTACTGGTAATTATGATGATTGGTATATTGCTGCAAATGTACTTGCAAAACAACTAGAACTTGATAATGCTAAAAAACTAAAAGAGAAAGATGAACTTGAAGCCTTTGTGCGTCGTTTCTCTGCGAATGCTTCTAAAGCAAAACAAGCAACATCACGCCAAAGAAAACTTGACAAAATGGAACTAGAAGACATCAAACCATCTTCTCGCCGTGACCCAAGCATAGTTTTTAAAGCAAAAAGAAACATGGGTGATGAAGCTTTAAATGTAGTAAATGTAAACCACTCTTACGGTGACAATGAGGTTCTTAAAAATATCAATTTAAAATTTAACCCAGATGAAAAAGTAGCTCTTATCGGTGGTAACGGTGTTGGTAAATCTACACTTGTTAAGATACTAATGGAAGAGATGAAACCAAGTTCTGGTGAAGTGACATGGGGAGCTACTATCGAGCCTTCATACTTTCCTCAAGATACTGCCGACATCATAGAAGGTGATGGTACACTTTATGATTGGTTGCGTGCATTTGACCCAAAACGAGATATTGCTGAGATACGAAACTGTCTTGGGCGTATGCTATTTAATGGAGAGCAACAAGAGAAGTCTGTTGTAAGTATCTCTGGTGGTGAAAAACATAGGATGATGTTAAGTAAAATGATGCTTGAAAATGGAAACTTTTTAGTTCTTGATGAACCATCAAATCACCTTGACCTTGAGGCTATCGTAGCACTTGGTGAAGCACTTCATGAGTTTAAGGGAAATGTTATCTGTGTATCTCATGATAGAGAGTTACTTGATGCTTTTGCAACTAGAATCATAGAGCTTCATGATGATGGAACTTATACAGACTTTAAAGGTAGTTATGAAGAGTTTGCTGAAGCTAGAGAGTCTGGAAAACTATAACAATGTTAGCAAAATATAGTGAATTTTTAGGACTTGGTATAGCTGGAAACTTTGCTCTTCATCTTGCTCAAGCTGGAGAGTTAGAAGAGTTTAAAGATGTAATCACAGCAGAAGAAGCAGCACCAAAGGGGATGTTTCCTTTTTATCTTCCAAATA